>JACCTK010000093.1 GCA_013812465.1 Actinomycetota bacterium | reverse complement strand
GTCCTCGAGAGCCACGCCCGTCCGCTGCGTTCGGCGACAACGAACTTGCCCGCCCTAACGTCATCCGACTGAAAACGTACGTCCGTGTGCCCCGCGGAGTGACCCGCCGCATCTCAAGGCGCGTGCTCTTCGCCCGGGATGGCTGGGAGTGCGCGTACTGCGGATCCGGCTCGAACCGGCTGACGCTCGACCACGTCGTCCCGCGCTCGCGTGGCGGCACCTCCGTGTGGGAAAACGTCGTGGCGTCGTGTGCCCCCTGCAACCACAGCAAGGGCGACCGACTGTTGGAGGAGACCGGCATGAGGCTTCGCACGACGCCACGACCTCCGACTCCTGTGCTCTTCATTCGCCTGACGACGGAATCCATCCCAGAGGTTTGGCGCACGTACCTCCCCGGTGTCGGAGCGGCCGCCGCGTAACCGTAGGGCCGGGCATGCCCGGCCCTACCTCGACATCGCGCGCTCGACCGCTTCCTGCTCTTCGGGCGAGAGCGCGACCGACGACCGTCCGCGGTCGAGGTCCTTGACGTAGATCCGCGCGTAGTCGCGGCCTTGGATGGCGGTCACGATCGTGCCCGTGCGGGTCGCGTCGAGTAAGGCCACCGACGCTGACTGCCGGCCCCCCGTGCCCTCGTACGCGTCGTAGCGGACGACCGCGGTGTTGGTCACCGAGCCGTCCACCCGCCGGTCGACACGGGAGAGACCCGTCGCCACCTCATCGACTGCACGATGTAGATCGTCGATACGCCCTTGCAGGGAGACCGCGAAGTCGACGAAGTCGCCCCGCCCGCTGCCGAGGACCACCGCCTGGCCGGCCTCGACGCGGGAGAGCCGCCGCCTGAGCAGGAGCCCGCTGACCAGCGCAAGCGCTGCGATAGCGCATGCCGCTATCGCCACCGCGAGAGACGCGGTCAAGCGCTGAGCGAGAAGATGACCGGGTACTCGGCCGTGTTGTTGGCCGTATTCGTCTCACCCTGCACTGGGTCGACGTCGACCCTGAGAGAGATCTGCTCGCCGAACGGCACGAGCGCGCCGATCTGGAAGGTCACTGCCTTGGTCTCTCCCGGATCGATCAGCGGGATCGTCTTGGTCTGAACGATCGGATCGGGATCCTTCGGAATCGTGAGCGTGACCGTGAGCCGGACCTCCTGGCTGTCGCCGGTGTCCTCGACGCCGACCTCGAAGGCGAGCTCGTCGGTGACGAGAATCGTGGTCTCGGTCTCTGCCGAGAGGTTCTGGCCGCTCGGGAGCGCTCTGACGTACGCGATCCCGTTGCCATGCAGGCCGGACGGGGTGCCACCGTCCGCGGCGCCCTGGATGCGCGTCCACGTGGCCGCCAGATTCCCAGGGGTCACGAGATCGCCGTCGGCGACGAACTCGGACGTTGGAAGCTCGATCCCCTCGACCCCTTCCGACACGAGCGCCTCCCCGCCGGGCGCCCGAAACGAGTCCGACCAGATCACGTCGCTCGCAAGCAGGCGCTGCGCCTGGGTGGAGAGCTCGAGGCCCGCGACCGCGGCGTCGGTGGCGTCCGCGGTCTGCTGAAACGCCGTCTGCAGCCCGCGCAGCCCGTTCACACGGAACCGGAGCGCTTCGACCGCTCCCTCGTGGGCGTCGTGCAGCGGCCCCGGAGACCCGAGCTCGTCAGCGGTCTGCATCTGGTTCTCGGCCGTCTGGACGAAGCCGGCGAGCTTCGCGTCCAGGTCCTCGAGCCTCTGGCCCGGCGTGGTCAGGGTCGTCGCGAGCTGCTGACCGAGACGCGCGGACGCGTTTCCGATCGCACCGATCTCGGTCGAGTAGTCGCGGTAGCGGTCGGTCTTCCGGTCGCTCGAGCAACCCTCGACCCATACGGCGAGCAGCACCACGATGAGGATGGCAAGCGCGATCAGCCCCACGAGGCGGAGGAGCGGCGTCAGATTGCCCGGGGAACGAAAGCGTGGCCCGCGTCCGCGCGGGCCTCGGTCGCGCGGTGGGCCGGGACCCCGTTCGGGCGGATCCTCCCACGACGGCGGCTCCTCCTCGCCGAAGAAGTCGAAGTCGAGGATGTCTTCGTCGCGCGTATTCACGCCATCAATCCCGCCGCGAGTCTAGATGCTCGATCGGAACGTGGGCGCAGCCCTGAACGAGAGACGGCGAGGCAAAGCGCTGGAAATCCAGTGCGTCGTTGAGCTCGCAGGAGTTCCCCGCACGGCGGCCAAGAGGGCGCTACCGGTGTCGACCGTCGCGATCGCCCCATCCACCCACGAGCTCGTGCTCGGACGCTATCGCCCGGTTCGCCCGCTCGGGAGCGGCGGGTCGGGCTCTGTCTGGCTGGCCTGCGACGAGCGCACGGGCCTCGACGTCGCGCTGAAGATCATCCCCCGAGAGGGGAAGGCCGCCGCCCGCGCGGAGCGCGAGGCGTTGGCCGCGCGGCGGTTGCGCCACGAGCGGTGCGTGCGCGCGTACGACGTCGGACATGACTCCACGCACGTCTACATCGCGTACGAGTACGTCGCCGGACGCACCTTGCGCGAGACGATGCGCACGGACGGGCTCTCGGACGAGGATGCCGTCGAGGTCGCCGCCCAGGTGCTGGACGCCCTCGCCCACGCGCACCGGACGGGAATCGTGCACCGCGATGTCAAGCCGTCGAATCTCCTGCTCGAAGAGCGCGATGAGATAGCGGTTCGCCTCCTCGACTTCGGTCTCGCCCAGTTCGACGGCGCGGACACCCTGACCGCCGTCGGAGACGTCCCGGGGACGCTCGCGTACATCGCCCCGGAGCGCCTGGCAGGCGCCGAGGCGACCGCCGAGAGCGACGTGTGGGCCGTCGGCGTTCTGCTCTGGGAGGCGCTCGCGGGAAGGCACCCCTTCTGGGGCGTTCCGCTCCAGGAGGTGGCGCGCGCGATCGAGGCCGGCGCGCCGCCGCTCGCCAGCGAGCGGCGCGATCTGCCCCGCAGGCTGCTGGCTGCGATCGACGGCGCCCTCGCAAGCGAGCCAGAGCGAAGGCCGCGAGCGTCGGCGCTCGCCTCCGATCTCCGAAACGCCCTTCGCAAGGAGAGCCCGCGCCGGGCGCCGAGTCGTCCGGAGGCGATCGAGACTGCCGCCACAGGCCCGCGACTGCTCATTCGCCGTCTCGTCCCGCCTGGAATCGCGGGCGTGAGCGCCCTCCTCGGCGCGACTCTGCTTCCCTTCTGGCCGCCCGCGCTCGTGGCGGCGATCGCCGTCGGCGCCGCGCTCGTCACCTGGCGCATGCCGCGCATCGGCCTCGTGATCGCGCTGGCCGCTCCGATCTTCCCGCTCGGCAACGTCGCAGAGAGCGCAGCGGTTCTGTACGGAGCACTCGCGCTCGCCTGGCTCGCACTCTCCTGGCGGGATGCCCGCTTCGGAGCGCTCTTCATGTCGGGGCCGCTGCTCGCGCCGTTGGGACTGCTCGCGCTCGTGCCGCTCGCCGTTCAGCCCGCACGGGGCATGGCGCGGCGCGCGGCCCACGCGATCGTTGCCGTGCTCACGGCGACGCTTTTCGCAGGGGTCGCGGGAGACGATCTTCCGGTTGCAAGCGCGCCCGCGGACCGCCTTAGCCTCACGCCTCACGACTCTCTGGGCGAAATCGCGGCCGGGCTCTGGGAAGCCGTGCTGTTGGATCCGCTCCTGCTACTGGGAGCGGGGATTCTGGGTCTCGCGGCCACGATCATGCCATGGGCTCGCCGGCTCTCGCGCTACGGCGTGCTAGCTGTCGGCGTTGCGCTGCTCGCCGGCTCTGTCGCGGCCGGCGTGGGGATTCCCGCAGCGCTGCTCCTGGCGCTCGTTTGGGGATTCGCGGCCGCTGTTGCGGCCGGAACCCGTAGCTAGACTCGCCCCGAGGCAACCCCCCGGAATGTCCGTACTGCGCACGATCGAATCCAAGATCGAAGGTCTCTTCGAGGGCGTCTTCGGGCGCGCGTTTCGCACGCACGTCCAGCCGATCGAGCTCGCGCGCAAGCTCGTAAAGGAGATGGACGACCACCGCACGGTCTCCGTGTCACGCGTGTACGTGCCGAACGAGTACACCGTCTACCTCTCCGCCCAGGACCGGAGGCAGTTCGGAGGCTACGAGGAGTCCCTTGTCGCGGAGCTGCAGGAGTACCTCGCCGAGCATGCGCGCCGCGAGAAATACGCGCTCCTGACCGCGCCGAGCGTGCTCGTGACCACCGACGAGGATCTGGCGGTCGGCGAGTTCGGAATCGCCACCCGCCTCGTCCAGGCGCAGGTTGCGCCGAACGAGAAGCGCGAGCCACCGCCCGCGGAGCTCCCGCTCGAGCAGCCTGCGCAGACGATGGTGTATCGGCCACCGACGGTCGTCGCGCCGCCCGAGGCGGAGGAGACGCCACCGCCCCCGCCGGAACGGGAGGTGGTGACGCTGACGGTGGCGGGCGCCAAGCACGAGATCACCACGCCGCGGGTCGTTCTCGGACGCTCGCGCGGATGTGACGTTCCCGTGCCGGACGTCAACGTCTCCCGCCGTCACGCCGAGCTTCGCCAGGAGGGCGCGACGTACTGGATCGTCGACCTCGAGTCCACGAACGGAACGGCTGTGAATGGCAAGCAGGTGGCGCGCGAGCGACTCCGCGACGGCGACCGGATCACGCTCGGATCGACGGAGATCGTCTTCGGGCGATCGCTGCCGTGACGCTCTTGGCGCTCGCAGCCGACGAGACACTCCTTATCCTCAAGATCGTGTTTCTCGTCGCCCTCTACGGGTTCATCCTGCTGGTCGTCCGCTCGGCGACCAAGGACATCGGCGGGGCGCCCCAGGAGAGCATCATCCTGGGCGCCGCCGAGGCGTCAGCGCTCCGAGAGGAGCTGGGCGTGCGCCCGCGTCCGCCGCGCTTGCATGTGCTCGCAGGCCCAGGGCTGCCGGCCGGGCGAAACATCGACATCGGCGGCGTCACGGTCATCGGTCGAGAGGACGGCGTCGGAATACACCTGGACGGCGACGAGTTCGCCTCCGGACAGCATGCGCGAGTCGAGCCGCGAGCAGACGGGGTCTGGGTCGAGGATTTGGGCTCCACGAACGGCACGTTCGTCAACGGAGAGAGAGTCACGGCCCAGCGCCTTCGCGCCGGCGATGTCCTCCGAGTCGGCCAGACGGAGTTGAAGCTCGAGACATGAAGATCGGGCGGGCGGCAGGAGTCACCGACACCGGCCGGCGCCGGCGCCGTAACGAGGACGCGTTCATCTGCGAGCCGCCACTCTTCGCCGTCGCCGACGGCATGGGAGGCGCGCGGGCGGGCGAGGTGGCAGCGGGACTCGCAGCCGCGGCGCTCGAGGAGGCAGGGAGCGAGACGCGCGGCGCCGAGGGCGTGGCCGCGCTGATCGTCGAGGCCAACAAGCGGATCTGGGAGCGCTCGCACAACGATCCCAAAACGGCGGGCATGGGAACCACCGTCACCGCGGCTCTGGTCGACTCCTCGAGCGGCGCCGTGGCCATCGGACACGTTGGCGACTCGCGCGCCTATCTCCTCCGCGACGGCACGCTCGAGCAGCTCACGACCGACCACTCTCTCGTCGCCGAGCTGGTCGAGAGCGGCGTGCTCACACCCGAGGAGGCCGAGCGCCACCCGCAGCGCTCGGCGATCACGCGGGCGCTCGGGACGGAGCCGAGCGTCGAGGTGGACGCCTTCACCATGCAAGCCGAGCCTGGCGATCTCTTCCTCGTCTGCTCGGACGGGCTCTCGGTCATGATCTCGGACGACGACGTGTTCTCGGCGATCGAGTCGGCCGGCGGCGATCCGGAGCCGGCCGCCGACGCGCTCGTGGCTGCCGCGAACGCTCGGGGCGGCGAGGACAACATCACCGTCGTCCTCTTTGAGATCGTCGACGATCAGGCGCCTGACCCGGCTCGCGAGCCCGAGCCGGCGCTCGAGGCGACGGCCACGCCCGCGACGATCGGGCCAACCGGCGAGGAGACGCCGCCAGCGGCGAGCGAGTCTGTCGCAGCCGAGCCCGAGGCGAGCCGTCACGGCGCGGGCTCCGGTGGCCGAGTCGCGGCGTTGGGCCTCATCGTGTCCGTGCTCGTGGTCGGCCTGCTCGTGCTCTACCTGGCCGTTCGATGACGGCGCGGAACAGGGAGCTCGGCGGCGTTCTCGTCGCGGGAGTGATCGCCGGCACCGCGCTTGCGAGCGTCACCATCGCCCGCGAGTCCGAGATCTCACCGAGCGCCATCGGCTACGGCGCCGTCTTCCTCGCTCTCTATCTGGCAGCGCACATCGTCGTACGCCGGACGGCGCCCTATGCGGACGGCGCCCTGCTCCCGTTGACCGCCGTCCTCACTGCTTTCGGCCTGGCGCTCAACTACCGGCTCGACGCCGATGACGGCGGCCGGCAAGCGCTCTGGGTCCTGATCGGCCTCGGGGTCTTCGCCGCGGCGCTCGTCGCGCTCCGCCACGACTACCGCGTGCTCGAGTCGTATCGGTACCTCTTCGGGGTCGCAGCTGTCTTTCTGCTCCTGCTTCCCTCGGTGCCGGGGCTCGGTGAGCGGGTCAACGGGGTGCGGCTCTGGATCGACATCGGGCCGCTTCGCTTCCAGCCCGGAGAGCTCGCGAAGATCTGCCTGATCCTCTTCCTCGCGGGCTACCTGCGCGAGAAGCGCGAGGTGCTGGCGCAGGGGCGCCTGAAGGACTTCGGGCCGCTCCTGGCGATCTGGGGCGCGGCCATGCTGGTCATCGTCCAGACCAACGATCTCGGGAGCGCGCTTCTGAACTTCGGGATCTTCCTGGCCATGCTCTACGTCGCGACCGGGAAGGCTCTGTTCGTGGCGGCGGGCCTCACGCTCTTCGTCGGAGGCGCCGCCCTTCTCTACAACGCCATCGACCGCGTGCACGAGCGGGTGACGATCTGGCTCGAGCCCTGGACTGACGAGCGCGTGTTCTGCGCCCTGAACGGGAAGCTCGAGCTCCGGCAGAACTGCGCCTCGTACCAGCTCGTGAAGAGCCTGTACTCGATCGGAAACGGCGGCTTCGGCGGGACCGGCCTCGGTGAGGGCACCTTCACCTCGACCGACGGGACCGAGCTCATCCCGGCCCTGGGCACCGACTTCATCTACTCGGCGATCGCGCAGGAGCTCGGGCTGATCGGAGCCGCGGCGCTCCTGCTCTGCTACATGGTCTTCGTGGCGCGCGGGATGCGGATCGCGCTCCGGGCCCAGGACGGCTTCTCGAAGCTCCTCGCCGCCGGGCTCACGTTCGGGTTCGCGCTGCAGACGTTCGTCATCGTCGGCGGCGTCCTTCGGCTGGTTCCGCTGACCGGGATCACGCTTCCGTTCGTGTCGTACGGAGGCACGAGCATCGTGGCCAACTTCCTTCTGCTCGCAGGGCTGCTGCTGGTCTCCAACAGGGCGAACGCCCCGCGGTGAACAGGCAGATCGTCAGGCTCACGTACGTCGCGCTCGCGCTCGTCGGCGTGCTCGTGGTGATGACGACGTACTGGCAGACGTGGGCCGCGGCCGGCCTCGCCGATCGCCAGGACAACGCGATCAAGCGCGTGGCCGAGTTCTCCGTCGACCGCGGCCTCATCTTCTCCTGGAAGCCGCGGAAGCGCCTCGCGCGGAACAACGAGCGGAAGGTCGAGCGGAAATCGCTCTTCTTCCGGCGCTATCCGTACGGCTCGCTGGCCGCGCACGTCGTCGGGTACTCGACCGTCGAGCGGTCGCGAACAGGTCTCGAGCGCTCCCTGAACGACTACCTCACCGCCTCGAATGCGAGCCTCTCGACGCTCGTGGACAAGGCGCTCGACGAGTTTCGCGGCAAGGCGATCGAGGGAAATGACGTGATCACGAATCTCGATCTCGAGGCGCAGGAGGTGGCGCTCGAGCAGCTGGGCAGGCAGTGCGGCGCCGTTGTCGCCCTCGATCCGCGCACGGGGAAGGTGCGCGTGATGGCGTCGTCTCCCAGCTTCGACCCCAATCTGGTGGAGAACAACTTCGGACAGATCTCGCGGATCAAGGCAGACTGCCAACCGGCTGCAGCGCTGCTGAACCGGGCCAGCGCCGGCCTCTACGTGCCGGGGTCGACCTTCAAGGTGATCACCGCCGCCGCCGCGCTCGAGTCGAAGAAGTTCAAGCCCGAGTCCTCGTTCGTCGACCCCGGGTACTGCACGGTCTACGGGAAGCGCGTCAACAACTTCGACACCTCCTCGCCCTTCGGCACGGTCGACCTCGAGACCGCGCTCACGTACTCGGTCAACTCGGTGTTCTGCAACATCGGCAAGGAGCTTGGCGCGAAGCGCATCCTCGACACGGCAAAGCGTTTCGGCTTCTACGAGCGGCCACCGCTCGAGACCCCGACCGACGAGCGCGTGGCGAGCGGTCTGTACCAGCGCCGGCAGCTGTATTACCCGAAGCAGGATCCCGAGGTCGACGCGGGCCGCATGGCGTTCGGGCAGGAGCGGATGCTCGTAACGCCCTTGCAGATGGCGATGCTCGCGGGCGCCATCGGAGTCGGCGGCAAGCTGATGGAGCCGCAGGCGGTCGACAAGATCGTCGGCCC
>JACCTK010000063.1 GCA_013812465.1 Actinomycetota bacterium | reverse complement strand
CTCCCGGCGCTGAACCTCCGCCTCGGTCGGCTCTTCGAGCGCGAACGACCCGATCTCGACCGGCCCCTTCCTGCGGTATGTCGTGATGAGGACGCCCGTGCTCGATGCCTTCGAATCGACGAGCTCGAGCCCGGACGCGGCGACGGCGTCGCCGAAGAGGCGCTTACCCTTCCCGACGACCACGGGATAGATCCAGAGCCGGTACTCGTCCACGAGGTCGTTCGCGGCGAGCGTCTGGATCAGATCCCAACTCCCCAGCACCTGGAGCTCCGGCCCGTCGCCTGCCTTGAGCTCGCGAATCTGCGCGACCAGGTCGCCGCTCATGACGATCGTGTTCGCCCAGTCCGCGTCACCGAGCGTGTTCGACGCGACGTGCTTCGTGGCCCGCGTCAGCTTCCGCCCCATCGAGTTGTCCACATGCGGCCAGTATGCGGCGAAGATCTCGTACGTCTTTCGTCCGAGGACGTAGTCGCCCTCGCCCATCGTCTCCATCATCGTCTCCATCATCGTGTCGTCCCACGCCGTCACCGACCAGCCCCCGTACTCGAAGCCGCCGGTCGGATCCTCCTCGGGACCGCCTGGCGCCTGCATGACGCCGTCGAGTGTCAAGAGCGTCTGTACCGCGAGATCTCTCATGCTCTCCTCCTCTTCGTGAAGATATGTCGTAAAGACGGCCACGGAACGCGAGACTCATCGGCGCTGAGCGCACGTTCGCTGTGCCCACCGAGCGCCTTAGCCGATCCGCTTCCGCACCTCCGCCGCAATCGCCCGAGCCCGAGCCGTCCGTGGGAGCCGCACCCGGTCGACCCCGCCGAACCGCCGATGAGCGTCCAGGGCCGCCGCGAAAGCCTCGACGAAGCCGTCGGTCGCCAACGGGTCGAAGGCGTCCTCCCACCACAGTCCGAGCACCTGGAGAACGCCCGCCTTACGGTCGATCCGCGGCTCGATCCGGCCGACGAGCCGGTCGCCGAAGTGGAGTGGGAGGACGTAGTAGCCCCAGCGCCGCTTGTGGGCCGGGACGTAGACCTCCCAGAGGTAGTCGAAGCCGTACAGCGTGCGGAGGAGGCCGCGGTCCCAGACGAGTGGATCGAGCGGGGCGAGGAAGGCGGCCTCGGGGGCCGCGCCGCCAGGTGGGTCACCAGCAGCGACCTCCCGCTCGGCTCGCTCGAGCAGAGGCAGCTCGGCGGTCACGACGTGCCGCTCGCCGCGCAGCCCGTCAACCGCCACCGGGACGATCTCGCCCGCCTCGATGAGCTCCGCGCGCAACTGCCGGCGGAATTCGCCTCCTGGCCCGGTCCCCAGCCAGACCTCCGCCTGGCCACCGGTCCCGAGGAGGCCGTGAGCGCGGTAACGCGACAGGAGCTTGAAGCGGCGCTGCTCGAGCTCCGGCGGGCGCTCGGCGAGGAGGTCAGCCGGGAACAGCCGCTCGACGAGGTCGTAGATCCGGCGGTTGCCCTCTCGCCGCGCGATCCCGAGGATCCCGGACTGGGCCAGCGCCTCCAGGATCGCCCGGACCTGGTTCGTCGGGCGCCAGTACCAGTCGATCGCCGCGCGGGGCGCGATGTCGGTCGAGGACAGATGACCGTCGGCCCGGATCCGCTCGAGGAGCTCTCGGACGAGCGGGGCGTGCTCGTCGAAGACGCCGCTGTCTTTCGCGGCGCGGTTCAAGTCCCAGGTGATCCGGAACCAGGGCAGATCGGCAGTCGGGACGAGGCTCAGGCCCTTGTTGTAGGTCTCATAGAGAACGCGCTCTTCGTAGAGAAGGGCGTCGGTCAGCTCGCGCCGGTAGCCCGCGACGCGGGCGAGGAGGACGAGGTCGTGGTTCCGACCGGTGACGTCGAGGGGGTCGAACTGGATCGAGCCGAACCGCTCGAAGACGGCCAGGATCCCCTCGCGACCGGCCGGCAGGGACCGCGGCGGAGCGAGGAAGTGGCGCAGGGCGAGGAACCGGCGCGCGGTCGCCGGCGCGATCGTCAGGGTCGGCGGCACCGGCCGATGGTAGGCGACGGTCGCTTCAGGGTCTGTCACGCATCGCCGCAGTCGCGTCGCGGATGCGCCGCGCACCGGTCGGGCTCGGTCGCATGCGGACGTGATCGGGCCTCTGTGTAGCGTGCGCGCGTGGCCGAGCGCGTCCTCACGCTGCGCGAGCTGAACCGCGCGACGCTCGCCCGTCAGCTCCTGCTCGAGCGAAAACGGCTCGCGCCGACAGCGGTGATCGAGCGGCTGGTCGGGATGCAGGCGCAGTGGCCGCCGGCCCCGTACCTCGGCATCTGGACGCGCACGACGAGCTTTCGGCGCGAGGCGCTCGAGCGCGAACTCGCACGCGCTGCCGTCGTCAAGGCGACCGTGATGCGGCAGACGCTGCACCTCGTCACGCGCCGCGACTACGCGCTCCTCCGCGCGGCGCTCAGCGAGACCAACTTCCCCTGGGAGTCGGCGCAGGCGAAGCTCCTCGCGCCATCGGTGCGGACGCTCGCCGCGAAGGGCTCCGTGACCACGGCGGACGCACTCGCCCATCTCGAGCGAGAGCACGGGCTCACCGGAATCGATGCGCGCCGCGCTTGGCGCGCCGCCCGGGTGCGCGCGCACGTGCTCCACCACCACGAGACGGCGCTTTGGAACGGGCGTCCCCAAGGCCGCTTCGTCGCCATCGAGGAGCCGCACGCGCGCGAACCGGTCGAGGCGCGCGCCGAGATCCTTCGTCGCTACCTCGCGGCATTCGGCCCCGCATCGCGCCGCGACATTGTCGCCTGGAGCATGATGCACGTGCCCGAGCTGCAGCGCGCGCTCGATCGGCTCGAGCCGCTGCGCCGCTTCCGCGACGAGCACGGACGGGAGCTTCTCGACGTCCCACGCGGGCCGCTGCCGAACCCGGAGATTCCTGCGCCCGTCCGCTTCCTGCCGAAGTGGGACAACGTGCTGCTGGCCTTCGCGGACCGGACGCGCGTGCTACCGGAGCAGTACCGAAAGACGGTCATCCGCATGAACGGCGATGTCGCGCAGACGTTCCTCGTCGACGGGCTCGTCGCCGGCATGTGGCGCGTTGAGAACGGGCGCGTCATCCTCAGCCCGTTCGCGGCGCTGTCACGCTCGGTACAACACGAGCTCGAGGACGAGGCCGGACGTCTGGAGGCGTTCCTCGCCGACTGAGGCATCTCGGCCGCTTCAGGCCGACATCGAGACGTGAGCAAGCACCCGGTCGAGCGGCCGAGGCACTTGGCTGAGATCGAGCGCCTCGACGAGCAAGCGCGCGTAGCGGATCTTCCGGCGGCCGCCGCTGCCCATCCAACGTCGAAGCTGCTCCTCAGTCGTCCGTCCTTGCCAGGCGGGCTGCTTCTGCAGGGTGCGGAACGATCCAAGGTCTCCCTGAGTCTCGGCGACCTGCTCCACGGACCAGGCGCCGAGGGCGCGGATCAGCTCGTCTTCCAGATCGGCGACGCACACGTAGAAACCCAGCCGTTCCATCTCGG
>JACCTK010000425.1 GCA_013812465.1 Actinomycetota bacterium | reverse complement strand
GCTAGGCGGCGGGCGCGCGGGTCATCTCGACGGCCGCCTCGCCCAGGAGGAGGCCGCTGAACAGCGCGACCACTGCGAGCGGCGACAGGCCGGTCGCGGCGAGCGCAAGTCCGACGGCTGTGACCGCGGTCGCGAGGCGCATCGCGACCACCCGGTCGACGCGACGTGTAGCGGCTCTGATCGCTTCAAACGAGAGGAGAAGCCTGCGCACGCCGCGAGCGCGCTTCTCCTTCCGGCGCCAAGCGATCGCGCGGTCGGGGTCCGAAGCGCCGCGCCAGAGTGTTGCTTTCCTCAATCAGCAGAGCGCGAGAACGCACGAACCCCTGCGCGTAGTCGTTGCCATACTCGGCATCGCCCCGCACCCGAAGGCGCAGCAGCTCGACGTGCTGATGGCGCAGCTAGACGGCGAGCCAGGGCGCGACCGCTGGGTTCGCGGTCTTCGCGCTCACGAACACGATCTCTTCTGATTGTCTCACGAGGCGCACTCGTCGCCTTCCACCGTGAGGACGTTGTCGAAGTGCGTGAAGTTGCTCGTCGGGCGGTCGAGGACCTGCTCTCGCTTCTCCGCGACCCAGGGCAGGAACTGTCGGGGACGGTAGATCGCGGAACTCGCTCAGTCTGCGCAACAGCTTCGGGAAGACGACGCCGTCCTGCTCCAGGCCAGCCTGGTCAATGACCCGCAGGCTACTGTGGGAGCGATCCTCGGCCCAGAGCCCCAGCTTGGCCGCTCGCGCGGCGACGGCGGCTGCCGTCAACGCGTTGCGCAGATCGACAAACAGCGTGTCGTAGAAGAGCGGGTAGGCGTGGCCGTTGGCCACGGACTTGTAGTTGAACCCCTGTTCCAGCAGCTCCGCGTCGAGAAAGACCTCCGACCCGTCGGTCGAGGGGGGCGCGCCCTTGAATGCGAACGCGACCTGGCCGGCCGTGCGGCTCGAGCGCGCGCGCGAGGATCTCGCACGTAGCGGAGCGACGACGTTGCCTCTGCTTCCCATACCGGGAGGAGCGAGAGCTCTGCGCTCTGTTCGAGGAGGCGCCGGGGAGCCGAAGCGGCGCTAGCCTTGGCGGTCGTGGAGGGATTGGGAGATCGGCTTGCTCGGCCGTTGCGCGACCTGCGGATTTCGGTCACCGATCGTTGCAACTTTCGCTGTGTGTACTGCATGCCCAAGGAGGTGTTTGGGCGGGATTTCGTCTTTCTCGATCGGGCCGAGCTGCTGAGTTTTGAGGAGCTCACGCGGCTCGCGCGGCTCTTTGTCGCTCAGGGCGTGGAAAAGGTTCGAATCACCGGGGGTGAGCCCCTGGTTCGCCGCGAGCTCGAGCGCCTGATTGAGCAACTGGCGCGGATTGACGGCCTGCGGGACATCGCCTTGACAACCAACGGAGCGCTGCTCTCGCGTAAAGCTCGGGATCTGCAGCGGGCGGGCTTGCGGCGAGTCACCGTCAGCTTGGACGCGCTCGACGATGGGACGTTTGGGTCGATGAACGACGTCGGCTTCCCGGTGGCCCGTGTTCTGGAAGGGATCGAGGGTGCGGTTGAGGCCGGGCTGTCGCCGATCAAGATCAACACCGTGGTCAAGCGCGGTGTGAATGACCAGAGCGTCCTCGAGATGGCCGAGCATTTCCGCCACAGCGGCCATATCGTGCGCTTCATCGAGTACATGGACGTCGGCGCAACGAATGGCTGGCGTCTCGACGAGGTGGTCCCTGCTGCCGAGATTCTTGAGGCGATCGACGCCCAGTGGCCCTTGGAGGCGGTTGACGCCAACTACGAAGGTGAGGTCGCCAGCCGCTACCGATACCGGGATGGGGGCGGCGAAATCGGGCTTATCGCGTCCGTCACCCAGCCGTTTTGCGGCGGCTGTACCCGTGCTCGTCTTTCGGCGGAAGGAAAGCTGTACACCTGTCTTTTCGCCGCGCATGGCCATGACCTTCGCGAGCTGCTGCGAGGCGGAGCGAGCGACCAGGAGATCGCAGGGCGCCTCGCGTCTGTCTGGCAGGGTCGGACCGACCGTTACTCGGAGCGGCGAACCGCCGCTACGGCCCAACGGCCCAAGGTCGAGATGTCGTACATCGGCGGCTGAAAAGCTGCACCGAAGTGGGAGCTAGT
>JACCTK010000124.1 GCA_013812465.1 Actinomycetota bacterium | reverse complement strand
CGTCGATCCTCGCCCGCTGGCTCGAGCGGCTCACGCTCTTTCCGAGCGCGCTGCCGGGAATCGCCGTTGCGCTCGCGCTCGTGTTCTTCGGTGCGCGCTTCGGTGGCGTCCTCTACCAGAGCTTCGGGATGCTCCTGTTCGCCTACCTCGTCCGTTTCATGCCGTACGCGCTCGCCTCCACGCGCGCGTCGCTCGACACCGTAAGCCCGCGGCTCGAGGAGGCGGCCAGGTCGCTCGGCCGGCGGCCGCTCGGCGCGACGACGTCCGTCGTCCTCCCGCTGGCCCGCTCCGGAATGCTCGCGGGCGCGGCGCTCGTCTTCCTCAGCACCGTGAAGGAGCTACCGGCGACGCTGCTCCTGCGCCCGATCGGGTTCGACACGCTCGCGACGGAGATCTGGGCGGGAACGGCGATCGGCGCGTACTCGACGGTCGCGCCCTCCGCTCTGCTCCTGGTCGCGATCGCAGCCCCGCTCGTCTACCTCCTCTCCTGGCGCAACGCCTGGGAGCTGGGCGCGGCGGAGTAGGATCTGTGCCATGGCGCAACCGCACGGGCACTCTGTCGACGAGTACCTCGAGACGATCTACTTCCTGGCGTTCCCGATCGGTGAGTACAGGCCCTCGACCGGGTCGACCGCGATCGCTGCCAGGGTCGCCGAGATGCTCAAGGTCTCACGCGCCTCGGCCGGGGAGATGCTGAAGCGCCTTGAGGCTGACGGACTCGTCGAGCGCGGGGATCAGAAGGAGGCGATCCTCACCCCGACCGGAACGAAGCGGGCCAAGCGCGTCGTGCGAAAGCACCGCATCATCGAGCGCTTCCTCACCGATTTCATGGGCTACACCGCCGGCGAGTCGCACGTCCATGCGGACGAGCTCGGCGACACGTTCACCGACGAGATGATCGAGCGGATCAACGATCGCCTGGGTCACCCGGACCGCTGTCCGCACGGCTGGCCGGTGGAGCCGGAGGTCGAGCAGGCCGAGAACAAGGAGCTCGTTCCGCTCGGCGATCTCGATCCAGGACGCGATGCCGAGATCATGCGGTTGGCGGAGCACGACGGCGATCTTCTGCACTGGTTCTACGAGGAGGGGTTGGTGCCGGGAACGCGTGTTTCCGTGCGCAGCACGGAGCCGGCCGCAGGGCAGCTGACCGTCACCGTGGACGGAGCCGAGCGAGCGCTCTCCGAGAAGGCCGCGGACGGGATCTACGTCCGCGCGGCTTAGCGGCCCTTACGAATCGTTCAAACCCCCTTCAAAGACGACTGCCAGCATGCGGGCAGCTCGTTTCGATAGTCACTGGGAAGGAGAGCGGGAACGATGAGAACGAATCGGTACGTCGCCGCGGCAGCTACCGGCGTCGTGGCGCTCTTGATCGGAGGCGGCGCCGCGCTCGCCGGCCAGAGCGCCGACGACAAGAACGCGCGCTGCGAGGCGCGGGTCGCGAAGATCGCGGAGAAGCACGGCATCACGGTCGAGCAGGTCGAGGCCAAGATGAAGGAGCGGCTCACGGCCAGGGTGGACGCCGCGCTGCAGTCCGGCCGGATCACCGCCGAGCGGGCGGCCACGCTCGAGGCGCGGATCGCCGCAGGCAGTCTCTGCCAAGGTGCTCATGCCCTCAAGGCGAAGCACAGAAGGCACCGGGTGCTCGCGGCCGCGGCGGAGTTTCTCGGGCTGGACCGCGCCGAGCTGAAGGCAGCGCTTCCTGGGACCTCGCTGTCCGCGCTCGCCGAGAAGCAGGGAAAGAGCGTGGCCGGCCTGAAGGCGGCGATGCTCGCTCCTGTCAAGGCGAAGCTGGCGAAGGCCGTCGAGTCGAAGCGGGTCACGCAGGAGCGCGCCGACCAGCTGCTCGATCGCCTCGACGATCGCGTCGACCGCCTGATCGCGAAGACCTTCCCGGCGGGGTAGCTCTTTGAGGCTCTTAGAGCGTTCTTAGGGAACTCACACAATCGTCTCACCAAGGCGCGCTTGACTAGGAAAGGCATTCCCTCCGATTGCACACCGAAGGCCCGCGCGAGCGGGCCTTCGGCATCTCAGAGGGCAACGCTGCGAAACTGACGAGAATCGTTCGCGGCAGTCACCGCTAACGCCTTCCCAGCGCTCGGCCTGCACGAAGTGCCTGAACCTGATCCGAACACTGTCATCTCCGC
>JACCTK010000338.1 GCA_013812465.1 Actinomycetota bacterium | reverse complement strand
TTGTTCGCTTCAATGGCATGTCCCTTAACCCAAACGAACGAAACCTCTCTGGCGTCATCTTCAACTAATGCGAAGAGACGCTCCCAACTGACCTAGAAGGCAACGGCGCATAATCCGGAGGTCGGCGCAAACGAACCGCGCGTACTAGCGGCACTCGATCTGAAAGTCGCTGACAAATGCTGTGACGTCCCCGTTCGCATTCACAGTGATGTGGAACAAGGCTCGCATCATCAGATTCGGCGTCCCGTCGTTACTGATCAGGCGGAAGGAGAACGGTGATGTGGCGGTCACCGGAGGACCGAGCGGAAGCCCTTCCTCGTCGAGCTCTCCCGGGCCAAAGTATTGGCTCAGGGTGTCGGCGAAGTTCACGACGTAGCGCGTTCCGCTCGAGCTGACACCTTTCGCGATAGCGGTAAAGATCCCGTTCCCGTGGAAACCGCCGGCAGCGTCCTCGACGAACACGACGTGGTGTCTGATGACGCCCGAAACCTCGACTGTTTCTCCGCTGCACGACTCATTCGTCTCCGCAAACGGCTGCGTCGTGAAATTCTTGTATGTCGGACCGGCCGCCGTCGCCGTGCCGCTTAGGCCGAGCCCGATAACCGCGATCGCAATCGCCAGCTTCCCCGGTCTGCACTGAGGACCCTTCATGTTCCCGACCTCCCATGTAGTGACGTTTCCGGAAGCCTCCGGGCTCGATCTGGCCAGAACATCCGTCGGTTGACGGATTTCCTCTGCGGAGGCGCCGCGTACGCTGCCTTCGAGATGGAGTTGAAGATCCGGCTCAAGAACGCCGATCCGCCTGCCGGCTGGATCGTGCTCGTCGGCGGTCGACAGGATAGTCGGCATGCCGCTGAAGACGCTTTGTCGGAGGTCTGGTTCAGCGGATGGCTGGGCCTTCTACAGGCACTCGACGACGCCCTCGACCACCGACGCTCCGCCGCCGCACGCCGTCCCCGGCATTGAGTCTCAGGCTACCGCCCGTACAGGCCCGAGCCTACGATGACCGCAATGGTCGAGCTTTCAACGTCGCGGCCCCTCGGCAACCGTGTTGCCATCTTTGACCGACTCGGCGCGGTGATCGCGACCGCGGCGCGTGGCAGAGCCGCCTTCATCGTCGTCGAGGGCGAGCCTGGAATTGGGAAGTCGTGGCTTCTCGACGAAGAGTGCGCGCTTGCGCGGCGCGCGGGATTCACGGTCTGGCGCGGACAGGGCGAGGAACTCGAGCGGGAGAGGCCGTTCGGGCTGATCGCCGACGCATTGAACCTGAGCGTCGGGGCAGATCCGGAGCGAGCGGAAATCGCACAGGCTCTGACACGTAGCCGCGACACCGAGGCCGCTGAGACCAGTGCAGATCTTCGTTTTCAGCTGATCGAGCGCGTGTGCGACCTCGTGGAACGGGAGGCGGAACAGCACCCGCTCGCCCTCGTGGCCGACGATCTGCACTGGGCGGATCCCTCGACGTTGCTCGCTCTCTACCGCCTTTCCCGCCGCGTCGCCTATCTCCCGTTCGTGCTTCTCCTCAGCTGCCGGCCCGTGCCTCGGCCGCGTGACCTGGCGCGGCTCGTGGACGCGCTCGTGGAGCAAGGCGGCGTGTTCCTGACGCTTCCATCTCTCTCGGACGAGGAGACCTTCGAGCTTGCAGCGCAAACCGCTGGGGCGGCCACCGTCGGTACCGAGCTCGAAAGAGAACTCCGCCTCACCGGCGGTAATCCCCTCTTTGTGTGCGAGCTCGTCCGGACACTGGTCGGCGAGGGCGTCGCTCAGCTGCGCGACGGCGTCCTGGAGGTGGAGAGACGGCCCCAGCCCTCCCCGTCCCTGCGCCTAACAATCCTTCGCCGAATGAGCTTCCTTACTGCCGAAACGCTTGAGGTTCTCAAGGTCGCATCCGTACTGGGAGCGACGTTTGCGCTCGACGACCTGGCAACGGTGACGCGGCGGCCGTCGATCGAGGTGCTGGGTCAGCTCGGCGAAGCTGTCGCTGCTGGATTTCTTCACGATCTCGGTGGTCGGTTCGTCTTTCGACACGACCTCGTGCGCGAGGCGCTCTACCACGAACTGCTTCCGACCGCGCGCACAACCCTCCATCTGGACGCAGCGCGATCCCTTGCGGCCGCTGGTGCGCCACCGGGGCAGGTGGCGGCGCACTTCTCGCTCGGTGCCGGGCGTGGGGACGTCGAAGCGCTGGCATGGCTGGCTCGGGCAGCGCGGGAGCTTGCGGGCCACTCGCCCGCGATCTCGATCGAGTTGTTCGATCGAGCCCTCGAGCTGGCACCCTTGAACGATCCGATCCAGACCCAGCTGAAACTCGGCTTGATCCGTCCCCTCATCTGGACTGGGAACGTCGCCCGGGCCGAACGAGTGGGACGTGAGGTTCTCGATGGGGCAGTCGGCCCGGGTGTGGCGGGCCAAGCCGGGCTGGCGCTCGCTTCGCTCTATTTTCTTCAGTACCGCTTAGATGAACTGGCTCAGCTCTGCAACGAGATGCTTGCAGTCGAAGAACTCGGAACAGCGGAGCGTGGTCACTTTTTCGCCCTGGCGGTGATGCCCGAGATCGCCGCCGGACACTTTCCGCGGGCGCTCGCGTTCGCCGAAGACGCGCTCCGGGTCGGCCGCGACCTCGGCTCGATCTTTGCCGTTCCCATTGCAAACACGCGAAGCATCGTCGCAAGGCTCGAAGGACGGTTCGCGAAGGCTGTGACCCACGGCTGGGAGGCGATCGATGAAGCTCAATCGGCGCTCACGCACGACCGGGACTTCGGTGTTTCAACCCGCGTGATCCTCGCAAACGCGCGTGTCTTCCAAAGTTGGAACCTACTGGCGGCAGACCGGATCGAGGAGGCCGCTCGCTTGCTGCGCTCGAGCATGGAGGAGTACGAGCGAATCGGCGCGGTTGCGTACGTCAATCTCTGTCACCGCGGTCTCGGCTACTGCGCATTTCTCTCGGGCCGCTGGGATGATGCCGCCGCCGAGCTCGAGAACGTGCGCCGTCTGATCGAGGAGACCCAGACTCATGGTCTCGATACTCATCAGCCGGATCCCTCGCCACTCCTCGCCTTACACCAAGGCCGCTTGGGAGAGGCGGAGTTAGCGCTCGAACAGTTGGAGCAAGCTTTGCCGCCGAAACGCTGGCGCCGCGGAAACCCCTGGTTTCTCGCCTTCAAAGCTGAGGTAGCCGAGGCTCGTGGCGATGACGAAGCAGCCCTCGATCTGCTCGCATCGCAGTTGCACGTCGCGACGGAGATCGGCGCGCTGCCCGACTACCGGCTCTTTGGACGCTCGCTCGTGCGGCTAGGCCTTGATTATGGCCGGCGCGACCTTGCCGAGCAGGCCGCGGTTGGTGCGGCGAAGCTCGCGCAGCGTGCGGGAGCCGTTGCGACGGCCGAAGGAATCTCGCTTCTATGCGAGGGATTGCTCGAGGATGACCCGGATCGCCTCCTCGAGGCGGTCGGGGCTTATCGCGAGGGGTCGCGACGTCTTGATCTGGCTGCTGCCTGCGAGGACGCCGGCGACAGCCGCGCCCGTCACAGCGGCGCGGATGACGGTGTCGCGTTGCTGCGTGAGGCGCTCGAGATTTACGCGACTCTCGGCGCGACGCGTGACGAGGCACGGGTGGCGGGTCGGTTACGGGCGTTGGGCGTCAAGACTGGGGCGCGGGGTCCGCGCAAGCGGGCCCTCGCTGGATGGGAGAGCCTCACGGCAGCGGAGCAACGCGTGTCCCGGCTCGTCCCCGAAGGCCTTACCAACGCCGAAATCGGCGCGCGACTCTTCATCTCCGGGCGAACCGTCTCCACGCACCTCGCGCACATCTTCCGAAAGCTAGAGATCTCGTCACGCTCGGAGTTGGCGGCGATCGTAGTGCGCGAGCGGTAGAACGTCGCTACGGAAGTGCGCGCGTAAGCCGACTCTTGCCCAACCGAGTCCGATCTCGCGTGAACTCAGAGCGCATACCCCCGCAGGTTGCAGGTTCAGATCCCGCGCCGTACTAGTGTTTCCCCCGTTAAGGCGTCATCCTTCCGATTGACCACCCCGCTACCGTACTTGGCAATTCGGCGACATCGCATCGCCGTGTCCGCCCGGACATGCCTCGTCACCGACTGCCTTTCTGCGCGTCGGCGACACGGGGGACCTCCGGACTCGCGGGGCTAGGCTGGCCGCGTGGACGACGAGAGCACGCCCGAGGCTGAGGACGAGCGCCCGCCCATCTGCCCGGCCTGCGGCGTCACGATGGGCATCGTCGTCGACGAGGACGGAACAATGCGCTATGTCTGCCTCGAGTGCGGATTCTCCGACGAGACGACCCGATAACTGGCTCGGAGCTCCGAAGCCCCCATGGCTAGATAACCCCGAGGTCGCCTCCAGACCTCGTGGGCCGAGTGTTCTGTACGGAGCCCGAAACCTTTGGCCAAACCTCTGCCCACCTGAACTGAGGGGATCGATGCTTGTGCGCCGAGCTCATGTACTACTTCGGCGAGAACGATCGGAGGCCGGTCGTGTGCTCGACGGGTGCACCGCCGTCGTGCAGGATGGCGCGATCCGATCGAAAGGGGAGCCATGGCGACCTCGACCTACGACGAGACGAGAGCGGAAGCATTCGCCGAGCGCATGCTCGACATGCTCAACAGCGGCGCGCTGATGGTGATGGCGTCCGTCGGCCACCGCGCCGGCCTTTTCGATGCGCTTGCCGAGACCGGCGCCGCAACGAGTACGGAGCTCGCGGGCGCGGCGGGTCTCGATGAGCGCTACGTTCGCGAGTGGCTCGGCGCGATGGCGGCGGGACGCATCGTCGAGATCGACCCGCAGACGGGTCGCTTCACGCTGCCGCCCGAGCACGCCGCCTGGCTCACACGCGCCGCGTCGCCCGACAACCTTGCAGTCGAGGCGCAGTGGATCACGAGCCTCTCGACCGTTGAAGACGACATCGTCGAGCGCTTCCGCCACGGAGGAGGCGTGGCGTACGAGCGCTACGCGCGGTTCCACGAGGTCATGGCCGAGGAAAGCGCCCAGACCGTGCTCTCCGTGCTCTTCTCGCACATCCTCCCGCTCGTCCCTGGCATGAGCGAGCGACTCGAGGAGGGGGCCAATCTGCTCGATCTCGGGTGTGGGCGCGGTCGCGCGCTCGTTGTACTCGCCGAGCGCTTTCCTAAGAGCACCTTCCTCGGCTACGACCTCTCAGCGGATGCGATCGCATTCGCGACCGCGCAGGCCGCGGAACGCGGCCTCGAGAACGTGCGCTTCGAAGCGCGAGACCTGAGCACGTTCGACGCGGATGCCGAGCCCGAGGCATTCGCGTACGTGACAACCTTTGACGCCGTCCACGATCAGGCGCGTCCGCTCGCCCTCCTTCGCGGGATCCGGCGCACGATCAAGCCGGACGGCGTGTACCTCATGCAGGACATCCAGGGGTCGAGCCACGTCCACGAGAACATCGACCACCCGGGCGGGCCGCTCCTCTACATGATCTCCTGCATGCACTGCATGACCGTCTCCCTCGCCCAGGGTGGCGAGGGGCTGGGCGCGATGTGGGGTGAGCAAAAGGCACGAGAGCTGCTCGCGGAGGCCGGCTTCGACTCCGTCGAGGTCCACCTCCTCGAGCACGACCCATTCAACGCCTACTTCGTCGTCCGCCCCTAACACCGCCCGGCCGGAAGCGGAGGCGAGAACCTTTGGCCAAACTTTTGCCCACCTGAGCTGACCTCAGCTGACCTGGCCCGATCGAGCATGACGCAATCATGCCGTATTGGCCTCAGTTAACCTGGAAGGCAACGTCTCATAAC
>JACCTK010000302.1 GCA_013812465.1 Actinomycetota bacterium | reverse complement strand
GTGACACGAAGCAGGAGGTAGAGGAGCACGGCAGGGACGAGCCACGACACCCATCCCCACGGAGACGCCGTCGCGACGAGCGCGACCCCGAGCCACGTCACCCACTCGAAGAAGTAGTTCGGATGGCGTGACCAGGACCAGAGCCCGTTCCTCGCCGTCTTCCCCTTGTTGGCTGGATCTGCGCGCCAGCGCGACAGCTGCCAGTCGGAGGTGATCACGCCGAGGTTCCCGATCGCCCAGATCGCTGCCCCCGCCCACTCGAGCACCCCAAGACCGTCGGTCGAGTCGAGGGTGACGAAGGCGTACGGCAGCGAGAAGAACACGACAAGTGCCGCCTGGAACTGGAAGAACCAGAAGAACCTCCGGTTGGCGTTCTCGCCCCACTTCTCCCGGAGTGCCTGGTAGCGGCCGTCCTCGTCCTTGCCGAGCACGCGGTTGAAGAGCAAGTAGAGCCCGAGCCTGAAACCCCAGATCGAGGCCAGCACAGCGGCAAGCACGCGGTGCGCCACATCGCCGTCTGCGAGCAGGGCATATGCGAGGGCTGCACAGGCGATCAGGATCGCCCAGGCGACGTCGACGTGGCTCGCATCGCGGATCCGCACCTGCAACGCCCAGAGCAGCGCCATCGCCACCGACGCGAGCACCGCGCCAACGGTGAGGAGGGCCCAGACAGAATCGATCACGTCTCGGCTCCGGGAGCGATCACCCGCAGCCCTTCTCGCGTCGCCGCATCCGCGAGCCGACGGTCGTAGCAGAGGAACCCGCGCAGGAGCTCACGACTCATGAGCGCGCTCGCGAGGTGGATCGCGTCGAGCGCGCGGAGCCGCGGGTCGAGCTCGATGGCGATCGACTCGATCTCGTCGTCGACCTCGACCACGCCGAGGGTGACGGCCAGCGCATTCGAGCGGTCGGGGTCGGCGCCTATCCGTCGAGCCACACGATGTAACTCGATCACTCCGACTCGGCTCGTGACGAGTGGGTCTCCGGAGGCTCCGAGGAATCGTGCGAGTGATGGGCTCTCCTCCTCGTCGACGAGAAGCTTGACCGTCGCAGAGGAGTCGAGGTAAAGCAATTTCAGTAGCGCTCGCCTGCGCGGAGCTCCTCGAGCACCTCCGAAGGTGACGCCTGCCCGGGCTTTCGCTTCGGAATCGGCCCCAGAGATCTGAAGTCGAGGCGTGCGCGAGTGATCTTGACCCCTCGCGCCTCGAGCGCGGCGATCTCGTCCTCGCGCTCGCGTCGCGGCACCAGCGCCGCGACGACCTTGCCGCGCTCGGTGACCTCGATGGTCTCTCCCGCTTTCACGCGGTCGATGTAGCGCGAGAGGTTCTGTCTCAGCTCCCGAATACCGGCCGCTGCCATTGTGCGTCATAATGTAGCACAATGGTCAGCGGGGACCGGGAACTCCCTTGAACTCGTACTGCAGTGGCTCGCGGCCAGGCTGCACGATCCACGCCTCGCCCGTGCCTTCGCTCTTATACGCGGCCCACACGCCCTCCGCGACCTTCGAGGGCTCGAGCAACCGATAGCCGCGTCCACCGAGCTCATGCTTGAAGCCAGGCGGTAGCAGCCCCGTGTCAGCCCAGCCCGGACAGACCGCCTGGATTCGAATCCCGCGCTTCCGGAGCTGGGGCGCGACCGAGCGGACGAAACCGACGACCGCGTGCTTCGTCAGGCCGTAGATGGGGTCGTCGGGAATCGCCGTCAGCCCCGCGAGCGAGGCGGTGACGACGATCGTGCTCCCTGTCGGCATCACGCGGTCGAGCCGACGCACGCCGAATACGACGCCGTCGACGTTGACGGCTATCGCCCGCCGGTACTGGTCATCGGTGAGGCTCCCGACACCATTTCCGCCGGTGAGGACCCCCGCGTTCAGACAGGCGAGGTCGACCGAGCCGATGTGCTCCCACGCCTCGGGATCGGTGACGTCGAATCCGTTGACGAGATCGAGCTCCCGCACCCGGAACCCCTCTCCCCGCAGCTTCTCCACGATCGCGCTCCCGATACCACCCGCGGAACCCGTCACCAGCGCCGTCACGGAATCAGAACCACCTTTCCCGTCGATTTGCGTTCCTCGATCAGGCGGTGCGCGTCGCCCGCCTGCTCCAGCGGGAACTCTGCACCCACGATCGGCCGGACAACCCCTCCTTCCCAGAGTCGGAGCACGTCACGCGCTGCCTGCTCGACGAGGGCTGGGTTTCGCCCGATCAGCCGTCCGAGGTAGAAGCCGTGCACGCCGATGTTGCGCCCGACGAGCCAGGTCGGGCTCACGTCCTGCCAGAGCCCGCCCGCGTAGCCGACCGCGACCGCGGTTCCCAGCGGCTCGAGGAGGGAGAGCGAGTCTGTGAACACATCGCCGCCGACGAGATCGAAGACGGCGGCGACGGGCTCGAGCTCGCCGATTTGGTCGTACGTCACGGCTTCGACCGCTCCGAGCGAGCGCGGAAGCTCGAGCTTCTCCTCGCTTCCGACCGCGGCGACGGGTCGGCCGTTCAGCACCTTTACGAGCTGGATCGCAGCCGTGCCGACCGCTCCCGCCGCGGCGGTCACGAGCACCCGCGCTCCGAACGCCACCTTGAGGAGCTGGGTGAGCGGGATCCAGGCGGTGAGGAACGCCATCGGGAATGCGGCGCCCTCGGCGAAGCTCGCGCTTTCGGGCAGCGGAAGAAGCCAGCGCCGGTCGACGACGACCCGCTCAGCATAGCCACCGCCCTCGCTCCGCACGAAGCCCATGACGCGATTCCCGTCGAGCTCGCCCGCGATCTCCGAGCCGAGCACGGCGGGCAGCTCGGGCATCTGCGGGTACCGCCCGAGCCGGATCAAGACTTCGGCGAAGTTGATCCCGCACGCGCGGACATCGACCATCGCGCCTCCGTCCTCGGCGGTCGGCTCGGGCACCTCTTGGACGGTCAGCTGCTCGGGACCGCCGGTCGCTTCGAGGACGACGGCTCGCACGAGCGAGGAATTATGCCTAGTGACACTGTGTCACAAGGCCTTCGGTCGATTGAACCAAATGAGTGCGGCGTTCGAACACCCTCTCGTCCAGCATCTCGAGAGATGGGGGAGGACATGCGGAAGTACCTGATCGGCGTTCTCGCCGTGGCGATCTTCGCCGTGGCGGCGCCGGCAGCGTTTGCGGTTCACGAGGCCAACAACCAGTTCGACCTCGCAGTGACCGCGACAGGACCGGCCGGCGCCGACGGCTCCGGCTCCAGCAACTTCATCAAGGGAGGCACCCAGGGCGGCAACGGGCCGGTCTGGAAGAACCGGGTCGAGGTCTCGGGCTTGAAGCCCAACACGATGTACACCTGGGTCGGGATCGCGATGGGTACCGCCTCGTCGATCTGCTCGTTCACGACCGACGCTTCGGGCTCCGGCGGGTGCGAGAGCGGCGTCAACTCGCGGCTCGGATCCACCGAGATCCGCGAGGGCGGCGTCGCCGGCATTCCGGTGCTACGAGCTGTCAGCTCGACCGACGACGACAACAAGGTCGAAGACGGCGAGATCGAGCGGCGCGGAACCTGCCGCTTCGACGAGAACCCCGGCTGCCAGGCGGGCTAACGCCCAACGGTCGAGCGCCTGTCCCTGCGGCGACAGGCGTCCGCCGCTTCAGTCGATGATCGTAGGGGCGGGCATGCCCGCCCCTACGCGTCAGGCCGCTTTAGTCAGCGTCCGGTGAACTCGGGCTCGCGTTTCTCCAAAAACGCGGCCACGCCTTCGGCGCCGTCTTCACTCGCGAGACACCGCCGGAAGCCGTCCGCCTCCCGGCGCAGCCCTTCCTCGAGCGGGAGGTCCCGCGTCGTCCGCGCGAGCTCGCGGAGCACTCCGATCGCGACCGGCGACCGTTCCGCGATCGTGCGGGCGATTCCGAGCGCGCTGCTTGCCAAGTCCTCTTTCGGCACGACTCGCTCGACGAGACCCCACTCGTACGCGGTCCGCGCGTCGATGAAGTCACCGGTCATGTTGAGCAGGAGAGCTCGCCCGATCCCGACGAGCCGCGGCAGACGCTGGGTGCCCCCGCCGCCCGGAATCAGCCCGAGCTTGATCTCGGGCTGCCCGAGCTGGGCGTCTTCCGACGCGACTCGGATGTCGCAGCACATCGCGAGCTCGAGCCCGCCGCCGAGGCAGTAACCGTGGATCGCCGCGACGAACGGGGTGTGGGTGGCGTCCATCCGGGCGCCGAGCTTCTGGAGTCCGCGCGACGAGCCGCTCTCCTCGGTCGCCGCTTCCCTCAGCGCCGGAAACTCGGAGATGTCCGCTCCGGCGACGAACGCGCGCTCGCCGGCGCCCATGAGCACGATCGCGCGCACGCTGTCGTCGGAGTCGAGGCGCTCGATCTCGGCTTCGAGCTCCTCGAGGAGCGGCGCCGAGAGCGCGTTGACGGGCGGATGGTCGATGGTGACGGTGACGATGGAGCCGTCCTGCTCTGTCGAGATGAACTCCACTAGGCGGTCTCCGCCGGCTGCCCCGCGAACTGCTCCCGCAGCGCGGTCTTGCGAAACTTGCCGACCGCGGTCTTCGGGATCTCGTCCACGTACTCGAACCGCTCCGGTAGCCACCACTTCGCGAAGCTCGGCGCGAGGAACTCGCGCAGCTCCTCGTCGGTCGCCGTCTCGCCCTCCCTGAACACGCAAACCGCGAGCGGCCGCTCCGACCACTTCTCGTCGGGAATCGCGATCACGGCGGCTTCGGCGACCGCGGGGTGTCCCATCAGTGCGTTCTCGAGCGCGACCGTGGAGATCCACTCGCCGCCCGACTTGACGAGGTCCTTCGAGCGATCCTGGATCTCGATGTAGCCGTGCGGCTCGATGGTCACGATGTCGCCGGTCTTGAACCAGCCATCGTCGGTCCAGCGGTCCGCTCCCTCGGGACTGTCGTGATACGCGGAGGAGACCCAGACCCCGCGCACCTCGAGCTCGCCCATCGTCTCACCGTCCCAGGGCACGACTCCCTCCGCCCCACGCGCGCGAATCTCGACGAATGGCGCCGGAACTCCCTGCTTGGCGCGGTACCGGAACTGCTCCTCCTCGGAGAGCTCGAGCTCGCGGCTCGTCAACTCGGAGACCGTTCCCAGCGGGCACATCTCGGTCATTCCCCAGGCCTGCAGGATGCTGAGCCCGTGCCGTTTCTCGAACGCCTCGATCATCGACTGCGGGGCCGCCGAGCCGCCGACGACCATGCGGCGGACTGAGGAAGTGTCCCACTTGCCCGGGTTCGCGTCGAGCTCCTTCAGGATCCCCATCCAGATCGTCGGCACGCCCGCCGTCAACGTGACCTTCTCCTGCTGGAACGCCTCGAGCAGGCTCTCACCGTCGAGGAACGGCCCGGGAAAGACCTGCTTGGCGCCCACGAACGTGCACGTGAAGGGAAAGCCCCAGGCGTTCGCGTGAAACATGGGGACGACGGGCAGCACCGTGTCCTGCTCCGTTATCGCCAGCACGCCCGCCATCGTCGAGGCGAGGGTTTCCAGGGCGATCGCTCGGTGGGAGTACACGGCGCCCTTCGGCTGTC
>JACCTK010000294.1 GCA_013812465.1 Actinomycetota bacterium | reverse complement strand
CACGTCCGAACGCCACCACGGACGGCGTCGTACGCCCGCCCTCGGCGTTCGGGATGACGGTGGGCTCGGATCCCTCGAGCACGGCCATGCAGGAGTTGGTCGTGCCGAGGTCGATTCCGATGGTCTTCGCCATGACTGAAATCTCCTTGGGTAGTGAGAGCTACAGAAAATCTGCGTCGAACCGTAGCAGATCATCGGAAGATGCCAATGAGCACCCCTCCGATCACGATCAGCACGGCGCCGACGACAAGACGAGCGCCGATCACCTCGATCCGACGGAGGAAAATCGCCGAGAAGCCCACTCCCCAGAGCGACTCCGTCGCGACGAGCGGCGACACGACGCTGACTCGTCCTCGGTAGTAGGCCTCGAAGAGACAGATGTACGAGAGCCCGAAGAGGATCCCAGCCGGCGCGAAGTAGCGCAGTGGCGCGAACGAGAAGGGACGACGCGCCACAGCCACCCAAATTGCGATGACCAGCGTCCCGGAGCCCAGGGTCACTGCGGCAGCGAGCTCGGGGCTCACGTCCGTGTCCACGGACAGCCACCTCACGAGGTTGTCGCGCCCGGCGAAGATCACCGTCGCCGCCAGCGCATAGATGAGACCGATCCGTTTCACGTGCTGAGGACGACTTCTCTCCCCGACGAGCAGGACTCCGCCTCCGACGATCAGCGTCCCGCCCGCGAGCACGCCCGCGCCCACCGGCTCATCCAGGAGCAGGAGCGCGATGGCGACCGAAAAGAGCGGCGCGGTGCCTATGACTACCGACGATCTCGCAGGCCCGGCGTCTCGAACTCCGAGCGTGAACAGCGTCTGGGAGAGTCCGGGGCCGAGGATGCCGGCGAGAGCGAAAGCCCACACTCCCCCCACGTCCCAGTCAGAGCGAAGCACCGCTGCTACGAGCGCGACGGCGAACGCGGGGATCACCGTCAGGAGCGCGCCCAGCTCGGCGCTGGTGCCGCGGGCGAGGGCCGGCCGGAGCGCAACCGTCAGCGCGCCGTAGAAGGCGGCCGCGAGCAACGCGAGTGCGACCGCGTCCACGGCCTATCCCCGGCTTCCTCTTCCGGCGAGTCTACGGATCGAGCTAGCCGCCGCCGGCTCGGAGACGACGATGCCGGCCATCAGCACCACGCACCCGAGCCAGCCCGGCCAGCCCAGCACCTCGTCGGCGAGAAGAACCCCGAAGAGCGCTGCAAACGGTGCCTCGAGGGTGAAGAGGAGCGCGGCGCGCGCGGCCGTCGTCCTTGCCTGCACCCACGTCGCGATGAGATAGCCGAGCGCTCCCGCGAAGATCCCCGTGACCAGCAGCGCCCCCCACACCGTCCAGCCACGAGGGAGCTCGATCTCGCCGAGCGCCACCGCGATGGCCGCGAATCCGACGACGCAGGTGGTCATCTGCAGGAAAGTGAGAGCACGAGGGTCGTAGCGCGGCGCATACCGTTCCATGGCCGCGATCTGCAGCGCTGCCGCGAGCGCGCTCGCCAGCACGAGCCCGTTCCCGAGCGCGGACCCTCCGGGCGCCCCGTTCAGCAACAAGAGGCCCACCGCCGCGCACGCCACTCCGATCCAGACGACCTGAGGCACCGACGTCCTGAAGAGGGCGAGCGCGATGAACGGGGTGAAGACGACATAGAGGCCGGTGATGAACCCGGTGCTGGACACGGTGGTCAGCTCGAGCCCCGCCGTCTGGAACCCGTACGCGGCACCCAACAGCGAGCCTACGCCGATCCCGGCGACGACACCCTCCCGCGGAAGCGAGCGCAGCGAGCCCCACGCAAACGGCGCGAGCGCCACCGAGGAAATCGCAAAGCGCACCGCGAGGAAGGCGAAGAGGGGATAGAGAGCCAGCGCGTCTTGCACCTGCACGAAGGTGAGGCCCCAAACGGCGGTGACGCCGACGAGGGCGATCAATGGCAGCGCCCGACTCCGGCTCATGTGCGCGCCAGGAGCGAGCGCCGGACGGAAGCCAGCCAACGCCGCCTGATGAACGCCGAGAAGGGTCCGATGACACGCCAGTAGCGGCGGAACGCGCGTCGAGCGTTTTCGTCGACCGCGGCCACCCTCGTCTCGGTCAGGAGGCGCGTGCGACCGTCGGGAAGCTGCTCCGCGAGGAAGTTGGCCACCATCCGCACACTGCCCGCGGGCGCGGCGTCGAAAGAGGAGGTCGCGCCTCGCGGCAGCCACGGCTTGCCCGACGCGCCGAAGACGACCTCGCCGGGCTCCCGCGCGAGAAGCGCGAATCCCATCCCGAGCATGAGATCTTCGATCGAGCCCGCCGCCCCCAGGCCGCGCAGCCGGAGCAGCGCACGAACGACATCAGGCGCAGCCGGCGCGGCGAGCGCGGCGGCGAGCGCCTCCCCCGGCGCGGCCTCCACCACGATCTCGTGCATCTCGTTGACGTCCCATTCCGGGAGGAACCGGTCGATCGCCGCCATGAGGCGATTCTCCATGCGGACCGCCGACGCGCGGGACGCTGGCGTACATCGATTCAGCCGAGGTCTGCTCAAACGCGAGAGGCGCCCTAGGGCGCCTCTCGGTGAGCTACACGAGCGTCCTTCTTACAGGCGCTCGGACTCCGGCTTCTTCGCGTCGTCATCGTCGCCGTCAAAGGCGTCGCCGACCTTGTCCTTCACGCCCTCCCAGGCGTCGTCGGCCTTGTCCTTCGCCTCTCCCCAGGTGCCCTGGGTTTTGCCCTCGGCCTCACGACTCTCGTCGCCGGTGATCTTGCCCTCGACTTCCTTGGCCTTTCCTTCGATGCGGTCGGAATCCACGGTTTCTCCTTTCGGGGGATAGTTCGACGCGAGCTTCCCCATTTCGACCTCGCGGTAAACGGCGGTCGAGCATCGAAGATGCTTGGTCGGGAATCACGGCGGGCCGGATGTCGGCCACGACACGGCGCCGGCGGCGCGCCAATTCCCGACCAAGCATCTACCCTGTCCCCGTGGAAGTCCTCGACACGCTTGCGCGCCCGCTACGCGATCTCCGCATCTCGGTCACCGACCGCTGCAACTTCCGGTGCGTGTACTGCATGCCGAAAGAGGTCTTCGGCCGCGACTACCGTTTCCTCCCCCGGCGCGAGCTCCTGAGCTTCGAGGAGATCGAGCGCGTCGCCCGAGTCTTCGTCGGCCTTGGCGTGCAAAAGCTGCGCATCACCGGCGGAGAGCCCCTGCTCCGACGAGATCTCGAGGTGCTGATCGAGCGCCTCGCCGCTATCGGCGACGTCGACCTCACGTTGACCACGAATGCCGCGCTGCTCGCGCAGAAGGCCCAGGCGCTGGCGGCTGCGGGGCTCACGCGCGTCACAGTCAGTCTCGACTCCTTGGACGACGAGGTCTTCCGCGCCATGAACGACGTCGACTTCCCGGTCGCACGCGTGCTCGCGGGCATCGACGCGGCAGCCGAGGCAGGACTGCCGGTGAAGGTGAACGTCGTGGTCAAGCGCGGTCTGAACGAGGGCTCCGTCCTCGACATCGCGCGGCGTTTCCGTGGAACGGGACATCCCGTTCGCTTCATCGAGTACATGGATGTCGGCGCCACGAACGGCTGGCGCACGGATGACGTCGTGCCCGCGGCCGAGATCGTGGCGTCGATCGGCGCCGAGTTCCCGCTCGAGCCTCTAGAGGCCTCATACCGAGGCGAGGTCGCGGAGCGCTACCGCTATCGCGACGGCGCCGGCGAGATCGGCGTCATCGCCTCGGTGACCCAGCCCTTCTGCGGCGACTGCACGCGCGCGCGAATCTCGGCGGACGGCAAGCTCTACACCTGTCTCTTCGCGCTGCGCGGCCATGATCTGCGCGCAATCCTGCGCTCCGGCGAGGACGACAAGAAGATTGAGAACACGATCCGCGCCGTCTGGGAGCGCCGCGCCGACCGCTATTCGGAGCTCCGCACCGAGGAGACCGGCCGCCTACGCAAGGTCGAGATGTCCTACATCGGCGGCTGAGAGGCGCACGAGAACTGACGGTCACCCGCTCGAGACTGGCGGGACCGCGACGACGCGCCGCCGGAGCACCCCGCGTCCCGGCTCGAGAGCCGTTCCGCTGGCCCGCACGATCAGCGCCACGGCGATCACGACCAGCGAGCCCGCCACCGCCATCTGCACCGTGATCTCCTCGCCGAGGAGCGCCCAGCCCAAGAAGACTGCGACGATCGGATTCATGTACGCGTATGTGGCGACGAGCGAGATCGGCGCAACGCGGAGCAACCACACGTACGCGGTGAAGCCGACCAGAGTTCCGATGACGACGAGGTAGCCGACGGCGAGAAGCGCATCGAGGGTGAAGCGCACGTCCCCGAGCTCCCCCAGCGCGATCGACGTCGCCATGAGGAGGACGCCTCCGCAGAGCGCGGCGAGACCGGCCGACACGAGCGGTCGCTTCGGCAGCGGCGCGTCACGCGAGTACAACGAGCCAGCCGCCCAGCTGAGCGCGCTGAGCACGATGACAAGCGCTCCGAGCCGGTCGACAGAGCCCTCGCCGAAGGGGTCGAACAGGAACGCGAGCCCAATAAAACCGAGCGCGAACCCGACATACGCGGACGGGTGGAGGCCGCGACCGAACGCGATTCGGTCGAGAAGCGCCATCCAGATGGGAATGCTTCCCACGAGCAGCGCCGCGACTCCGGCGGGGACGGCTTGCTGCGCCCATGCGAGCGAGCCGTGTCCGAGCAGGAAGAGCAGACCGCCGAACACGAATCCCGCGCCCACATGTTTGCGGCCGATCGGGTCAGCGCCGCGGTCGCCGCGCGGAAGCGAGACGGCGAGCAACGCGACTCCTGCGACGAGGTGCCGCATCGCCATGGCCAGATATGGCGGCAGATCGCGAACTGCGATCGCGAGCGCGATGAAGGTCGAGCCCCAGACGATGTAGACCGTGACCAGGGCAAGCCAAACCCGCGCGTCCCGACGCGTCGCCATGCCGCCAGGATGACGCGCAGCGCGCGATCAGCTCAAGTCGAGTTCGCGGCGCGGTCGATCAGGCTGCCTTATTCGAGCGGGACCAAGCTCCTCCGCCAAAGCGTTGCCGACGTACACGCGAACGCGCCCGTTAGAATTGCGACGTCGTGTCGAGTCTCGCCGCTGAGAGATCTTCGCGCCTGCCTCGAGGCTGGGCGCACCTGGCCTTCCAGTTCGTTATCTGGATGGGGTTCTATGCGCTGTACCAGATCGCGCGTGGCTCGGCGGATCGCAGCGTCGCCAACGCGTTTCACAACGGCGAATGGGTCTTGCGCCAGGAACGCGAGCTCGGGGCGCTCTTCGAGCCTGCCGTGCAACGCGTGGTGGACACATCGTCGCTCTTGGTGACGCTCACGTCCTACACGTACTGGCTGTCACAGTTCGCGGTCGTCGGTGTCACCCTGCTCTGGGTCTACTTCCGGCATCACGAGCGGTTCACCGCGTTCCGGAACTGGATCATCGCCGCCAACCTCGTCGGGCTCGTCGGCTACATCTTCGTGCCCACGGCGCCGCCGCGGATGTTCCCCGAGTGGGGCTTCGTGGACACCCTCGCGCAGTACTCGTCCGTCAACCACGAGAGCGGCGTCATCGCGTGGGGGGCGAACCCCTACGCCGCCATGCCGAGCTTGCACGCCATGGATGCGTTCATCGTCGGCGTCGTCATGTTCGGGCTCGTCCGCTCGAGGCTCGCCAAGGCGCTCTGGCTCGCGTGGCCCGCGTGGGTTGCGTTTGCGGTGATCTCGACCGGGAACCACTATTGGCTCGACGTCGTCGCGGGGATCTTGCTCGCTCTCGTCACGGGGTTTGCGCTCCGCCGTGCGCGCAGGATGCACGTCCTCCGGCACGCATGACCGACGACGGATCCGGGGGTGAGCCGGCGCGAGTCAGCCAGCTCGACCGGGTCAAGCAGGAGTACACGCAGTCCGCACGCGAGATTCTCGCGCGGTCGATGCGCGGTGTCGCGAAGACGAAGCTGACGCCGGACATGCTCACGCTCGTCGGTGTGACGCTGTGCCTGGCGGGCGCGCTTCTGGTCGGCTTCGAAGCGCGTAACGAGAGACTCTTCTTCTGGCTCGGAGGCGCGCTCTTTATCGTTGGCTCGGTCGCAGACATCCTGGACGGGGCGCTGGCTCGGGCGGCGAGCAAAGGCACCGTCTTCGGCGCGTTCCTCGACGCCACCTTCGACCGGTTGGGAGAGGCCGCGATGCTCGCGGCGATCGGCCTCGTCTTCATGCGCGACTCGAACGAGGTCGCGCTCGTGGCGACCTTCGCCGCGGTTACCGGCTCCTTTCTCGTCTCGTATACGCGCGCGAAGGCCGAATCGCTCGGACTGCGTGGAGACGTCGGCTTCGGCTCGAGGGTGGAACGCGTCGTGCTCATCTCCGTTGGCCTCGGCCTCGCTCCGTGGGGCTTGCTCCAGTGGCCGATCTACCTGCTTGCGGCCATGACGTGGCTCACCGTGCTCCAGCGGATGCTCTTCGTCCGCCGCCAGCTCCGCGAGCTCGCCGAGCAGGCGTCCTGAGCTTCCAAAGCGGATCTCACGCTTTGGCCTCATTCAGTGTGTAGACTGCTAGCACTTTGCCTGCTAGCACAAAGCACAGAACGAGCATATTGATTCGAATGCCGGCGTCGCTCAAGGACGCGCTGGTACGCGAGGTCGCTCGGCGGGGCTCGAACGTCAACGATGTCGCCGCCGGAATCCTTGCGGACACGTTTGGTGTTCTGTACACGCCGAGCGGTCGTCGACGCAAAGTGCTAGCAGGCGCCAGCCCGGTTGTTCTGCTCCGCGTCCCACAGGAGCTGAAGGGCGAGATCCACGCGGAAGCGACCCGCCTGGGCGCGAACGCGAACGACGTCATTCTCGCCGCGCTCGCCGACGGGCTCGGCGTTCCCTCACACAGCAATCGCACGCGAAAGGAAACGATGGCCACTACGAACGGCTCGAAGAACGGCCCGCGCTCGAAGGACAAGGTGCGCGTCGCGATCATCGGCGTGGGCAACTGCGCCAACTCACTTCTGCAGGGGGTCGAGTACTACAAGGACGCCAAGCCCGAGGACTCGGTCCCGGGGCTCATGCACGTCGACCTCGGCGGATACCACATCTCAGACATCGAGTTCACCGCCGCCTTCGACGTCGTCAAGGGCAAGGTCGGCGTCGATCTGGCCGACGCGATCTGGGCGAAACCGAACGAAACGATCAAGTTCGCCACCGTCCCGAAGACCGGCATCAAGGTCTCCCGCGGGATGACACACGACGGCATCGGCAAGTACATGGCGCAGGTCGTCGAGAAGGCGCCGGGACAGACGGACGACGTCGTCGGGATCCTCAAGGAGACCGGCACGGATGTCGTCGTCAACTACCTCCCTGTCGGCTCCGAGTCTGCGGCGAAGTGGTACGCCGAGCAGATCTTGGAAGCAGGCGTCGCGATGGTGAACTGCATGCCTGTCTTCATCGCGCGCGAGCCGTACTGGCAGAAGCGCTTCGAGGACGCCGGCTGCCCCATCATCGGCGACGACATCAAGTCGCAGGTCGGCGCGACGATCACGCATCGTGTCCTGACCACGCTTTTCCAGGATCGCGGCGTCCACCTCGACCGCACGATGCAGCTGAACGTCGGCGGCAATTCCGACTTCCGGAACATGCTGGAGCGCGAGCGCCTCGAGTCGAAGAAGATCTCGAAGACGAACGCGGTGACGTCGATGCTCGACTACGACATCGGCGCGGACAACGTCCACGTCGGCCCGTCGGACTTCGTCCCGTGGCTGTCCGACCGCAAGTGGGCGTACATCCGCATGGAGGGCTCGTCCTTCGGCGACGTCCCGCTGAACGTCGAGCTCAAGCTCGAGGTCTGGGACTCGCCGAACTCGGCCGGCATCGTCATCGACGCCGTTCGGCTCGCGAAGCTCGCGCTGAACAATGGCATCTCGGGCGCCCTCGAGGCGCCGAGCGCCTACCTGATGAAGTCGCCGCCGAAGCAGATCCGAGACGACGAGGCGCACGAACAGAGTGAGCGCTTCATCGTGAAGAACGCGCGAACGGCAAAGAAAACGGCCGTGAGTTCGTAGCTAGTCGGAGACTCGCGGCCCGGAGTCGTCCGCGACGAAGCCCACGCGCTTGTGTGTCGCGTCGCAGAACGGCTTCGTCCGCGAGCGCCCGCAGCGGCAAAGCGCGATCGCGCTTCCTTCTGGGAGCACGAACTCGTTCCCCTCTGCATCGATGACGCGCACCGGCCCCTCGACCTTCAAGGGACCGTTGGCGCGGACCTTGATCGTGACCTCGGTCATGGACCCAAGTTACAAGTAGTAACTTGGGTGCCGCATCGGCGGTCGCGGAGCCGATTCGCTCAGATGACACCCTGAGCTTGGCGGGTTTCGCCAGCGGTCGAACGCGGCTCTCCCGGATAAACTCGCCTGACCGTGGGCCTCCGCATCTGCTTCGTCACGCCTTTCGCGTGGTCGCAGCCGCACGAGGTGAACGCGCACGTGGAAGGGACGGCGGCTGCGCTCCGGAGGCTCGGTCACGAGGTGACGGTGTTGGCGCCCTCCTCTCGCGCACGCGATCTGCTCGCCGGCCGTCGGGCGCTCCAGCGAGGGACCGATGCTGAAGTGATCGCGATCGGGCCCTCCATCCCAATCTCCCGTCGGACAAGCATGGGCGTCCCCGTCGCGGTTCGAGCAAACTTACGGCTGGCGCTCGCGCGCGGCCGTTACGACGTGGTGCACGGGTTCGAGCCGGGTCTCCCGAGCCTCGCCTATCTCGCCCTCACCTCCACGCACGCTTTGACGGCAGCGACCTTTTTCTCGCCCGATCGACTTGCCTACCCACCGAGACGTTCCCGACGAGATCGCCTTCGCGCTCGTGTAGATGCGCTCCTCGCCACCTCCACAGAGACCGCCGAGGCTGCCGCCGAGCGCTTCGAGGGCGACTACACGCTGGTGCCCATTGGGGTCGATACGACGCTGTTTCGGCCCGGCGAGAAGCAATCCACTATCGCCGTCGAGCTCGAGCTTGCGGGACGAGGCGTGACGCGAGCCATGACGAGGCTCCTTCGAGAGCTTCCTGATTGGGAGCTCATGCTCCTGCACACGAAGCCCCTCGGATTCCGGCCGGCGATTCCACGTTCCGTGCGCAAGCGGTCGCGCATCCGCCTCGTCCGCCGCCCAGAGCAACGAGCCTCGATCCTGGCGGACACGGCGATCTTCGTCCCTGCTCCGGACGGCGAGGCGCGGCTGGCGCTCGAAGCTGCCGCGTCAGGGGCCGCCGTCGTCGACGCGGTCGACGAGCCAGAACGCGTCACGGAAGAGGTGGCGCGCCTCGCCGCGGACGAAAATGCGCGGAGCCAAATCGGCGCCGCGGGTCGAGCCCACGCCGAGCGTCAGAGCTTCGAGGTCGTCGCAAAGGAGCTCGACGTCCTCTACTCGCGCTTATCCCGCAAACGACGAGTCCGGGCCGCCGACAGCGCCGACCCGCTCGCCGGTCGCGAGTGGATCGTCGTCGATCTGCACATGCACACGGACTGGTCGCACGATTGCTCGATCCCAGCCGGCGAGCTTCTCGACCATGCGGAGGAGATCGGCCTCGGCGGGATCGCGGTCACAGATCACAACGTCTTCGGAGGCGCGCTGGAGGCGGTCGAGCTTGCCCGGACCCACGAGCTCCTCGTGATTCCCGGCGAGGAGATCAAGACCGACGGCCAGGGGGAGGTCATCGGCCTTTTTCTCGAGGAGGAGATCCCGCGCGGCATGTCCTTCGGTGACACGATCGAGGCGATTCGCGAGCAGGGCGGGCTCGTCTATCTCCCACACCCGTTCGACCGGCTGCACGCGATTCCGGATCCCGCGACCCTGCATCGGCACCTCGCGGAGATAGACGTCTTCGAGGTCTTCAACGCGCGCCTCCTGCGCGACGCGTTCAACGACGAGGCGCTGCGCTTCGCGCGCAAGTACCGGCTGCTACAGGGCGCCGGCTCCGATGCGCACGTCCTGCAAGGCGTGGGGACAGGTGCCCTGCGGATGCGCCGGTTCGACGGCGCCGAGGAGTTCTTGCTCTCGCTGCGGAGCGCTGAGGTGCTGCGCCGGCCCAAGTCGCTGGCCTACCTCCAGTCCCTCAAGTGGGTCGCCCAGGTCAAGGAAAAGGTCCTGTAAGAGAGAAGGTGCTTCGGACCCTGTGCCAGCGTCCGTACCCACCGACGAGATCTACGAGCGCTACCTGAAGAAGGCGATTGCCGAGATCAACGACCTCGGCGACGAGCTCGCGCGGACGGGAGACGAGCTGCGCATTCCTGTTGTGGGATCGGGCCACCCGCTGGCGGACGTCCTTCTTCTGAAATACGCGCCGCAACCTCAGGAGATCCAAGAGGGAGTCGCCTTCTTCGGCCGCTCCGGGCAGGCCGTGCTGAAGTCGCTGCAGCGGC
>JACCTK010000251.1 GCA_013812465.1 Actinomycetota bacterium | reverse complement strand
AGGCGAGAAGAGCGGCGACCAGTGCTCGGCAGGTCATGTCCATACGATAGGTCTCGTGCGCCTGATCGCCATCGGCATCGTGGCGGGGGTCTTCTCCGCCCTCTTCGGAGTCGGCGGCGGCCTCATCGCGGTTCCGTTGCTCATTCTCTTCGCACAGCTTCCCGAGCGTGTTGCCACAGCTACGTCGCTGGGGGCGATCGGGATCACGGCGTTTGCCGGTGTGATCGCCTACGCGTACCGCGGGGAGGTGGACGTCGGCTACGCGGCGCTCGTCGGTCTCCCGGCTGCCGGCGGCGCCTTTCTGGGGACGGCGCTGCAACAGCGGATCACGACCCAGCATCTGACCTACGGGTTCGCGATCCTCCTCACCGGGGTCGGCATCTGGCTGTTGGTCGCGTGACGACGTCCACCATCGTGGTCGGGATCCTCCTCGGACTCGCCGCCGGCGTTCTGTCCGGCCTCTTCGGGGTGGGAGGGGGGATCCTCTTCGTGCCGACGCTCGTCGCGCTCGGGCTCGGGCAGATCGAGGCGCAGGCGACGTCGTTGCTGGCGATCCTGCCGACGGTCGCAGTGGGCGCCGCCAACCAGCGCCGGTACGGGAACCTTCGGCCCCGGACCGCGGTGATCGTCGGGGCGGCGTCGGTGCTGGGAGTGGAGTTCGGCGCCAGGATCGCGACCTCGCTCTCCGAGATCACGCTGAGACGGCTCTTCGCCGTGCTTCTCTTTGTGGTCGCAACCCAGCTCGTGTGGCGCACCATGCGCGCGCGAGCGCGCTACCCTGGGTCGTCGTGATCCGTGTCGTCGTCCTCGCCGGCGCGGCTCTGGCCGTTTGCTCAACGCTCGCCGCCGCCGCCCCGCCGCCGCAAGGCGCCACCAGCGGCGCGAATGCCGTCCTGCTTCGCATCTCGATCCCCGGCCAGGACAACGTCTCGCTCGGCGAGCTCACCTGGCCGACGAATCTGAGCGCGGACGTGCAGTCGTTCCAGTATCCGGCCGACGGCTCCATCGTCAGCGTCGGCCGCTCGCGCGCGCTCGTGTCCGCGCAGACTGGCGAGGCGGCCACCGCGCAGGCGGTTGCCGAGCTGGTGGGGCTCACGCTCTTCGGAGGCGAGGTCACCGCAGCGCAGGTGGCGGCGTCGACGACAGCGGGCGCCAGCCAGCGGTCGGTCGGGTCCGACGTGTCCGCGTCTGCCGTGCTCGGATTGCGGGCGCTCGGACAGGATGTCCCGGGGTCTCCGGGCGCGACCGCGTCGCTCGCGGACTGGGGAGTGATCTCCGTTCTCTCGTTACAGAGTGGGAGCCGCCGTGCAGGGCCACCGGGGGCGCAGGGCGCCGTCGTCGCGCTCCGCGTGACGCTGACTGCTGCGCACGGCGGTCTGCCGGCCGGAAGCGAGGTTCTCGTCGGAAGCGCTCAAGCGGTCGCGGTCGCTCAGGTGCCTGCGCGACCTCGTCCTCCGGGAGAGCAGACGCCGCGCCCGACACCACCCGTCCTTCCCCCGCAACCGACTGCGCCCGAGCCGGACACCGATGGGGCGGTCCCAGGCGGGCCGGTTCTCGCCGCGCCAGAGGTCTCGGCGCGGCTTTCGTCCAGCGGCTATGTGTTTCCCATCTTCGGGACGGCCTCGTTCGGAGACAGCTTCGGCGCCCCGCGAGCGGGGATTCCCGGCGGTTGGCATCACGGTGAGGACATCTTCGCCCGCGAAGGCGCGCCCCTTCTCGCTGTCGCCGACGGAACGATCCACCAAGTCGGTTTCATCAAGCTCGGCGGCTACCGGCTGTGGCTGCGCGACGAGCTCGGGAACGAGTTCTACTATGCCCACCTCTCCGCCTACTCGCCCCTCGCGATCGAGGGAAAACGCGTGCAAGCGGGTGACGTGATCGGCTTCGTAGGCGACACCGGCGACGCCGACGGAGGGGCGCCTCATCTCCACTTCGAGATCCATCCGGCAGCGCTGGCCGGGCTCGGCTACGACGGTGTCGTCGCTCCCTACCCGATCCTCAGCGCGTGGCGCCGTGCCGAGGACATCTCCTTCGCGGCCGGACGGATCCACGTTCCCGTCGGTCCCGGTGGAAGCAAGCTGCCCTCTCCCGGAGCCGTCTTGCTGCAAGCCGAGGACATCGCAGCGACCAGCGGGCTGGTGCCGGGGGCGTTGGAGCGAGTTCTCGTGAGCCGGCGCAACACCGGGATCCGCTAGGGCGGATCCCGGTCCGCGATATCGGTGAAGTCCCTGCCTCGCGGGTAGAGCCCGCTCAGGCGGCAGGGCACGGCCGATCTACAGCTTCGACTCGTCGCCTGGCTCGTTGCCGTTGCCCGGCGCCATGTCCGAGGACGTCATATCCGAGGACGTCATGGTCGAGGACTCGCTGCCGTAGCTCCCACCGAACTCCTCGAAGCCGTCGCCGTTCCCGCCGGAGACGCGCTCCATGATCCAGTCGCGCGTCGCCTGGCCGGTCCACGGGTTGTACAGAACCCCGAGCGTGACGCCGGTCAGCAAGATCACGTTGCGCGCCTTGTGGCCGTCCTTCTCGCCCTTGATGCGATCGGACGCGTCGGAGAGATCGTTGACGAGTTCCTGGAGCTCCTTCTGGAAGTCCTTTCCGGAGATGTTCTGCGCCTTGCCCTTGACGCCTTCGCCCTTCGAGATCTTCTCGTAGAGCTCACGCGCCGAGGCAAATGCCGCGACGAGGTCATCCCGCAGCTCGGGATCCTCGATCGCGCGCTTGACGTACGGGCGCACGGCCTCCGCGGTGTCCTTGGTCCTTGCCATGCGATGCACCACCTTTCTCGACTTGGTTTTGAAGTATGTCGTCTAGGATCGCCGAGGTGCAGGGGATCATCTCTCTTCTTCTCCACCCGAGGCGATTGCTAACCATCCTGGCGGGGATCTTCGCGACGATCGCCTACGTGTGGATAGCCGCGGTGCGCGCGGTGCCCGGTGTTCGACGCCGAAAGATCGTCCAACGGGCCGAGTGGCGGGCGAGGCGGTCGCGCTCGTCGGACTGAGGCGATGGAGGCTCTGACCCGCCTCGTGCTTCGCCACCGGTGGCCCGTGGTCGGGGCCTGGATTGCCGTTTTCGCCGTCTGCGGGCTTGCGTCGACGCAGCTCTCCGATCTTCTGACGAACCGCTTCACGCTGCCTGGCACGGACACGCATCGCGCGGAGCTCATTCTCGAGGAGCACTTCGGCCAGCGCACCACGGGTGCGTTCACGATCGTCGTCGAGAGCCCGGGCGACGCGAAGTCACTCGTCCCGCGTGTGCGCGCGGCGGCGGAGAGCGCGGTCGCCGAGCTTCGCACCGGCAAGCTCGTATCGGTCGCCCCGGTCACCGGCGACGTGGTGGTCGCGCAGATTGTCTCGAACCTCGAGCCTGCGGATTCGAAGAGCCGCACCGACGCCATGCGCGAAGCGGTAGGCGCCATCCCGGACGCCGAGGTCTATGTCACCGGCCAGGCTGCGATCGAGCACGATCTCGACCCCGTTTTCGCCGAAGATCTCGCCCGAGGAGAGCTGATCGCAGTCCCGATCGCGCTCCTGATCCTCGTCTTCACCTTCGGGACGCTCGCCTTTCTGCTCCCTTTCGCGTTCACGATCGTGACCATCCCGACCACACTCGGGATCATCTGGGTATTCGCCAACGTCATGCAGTTGACGACGTATCTGACAAACCTCGTCACGCTGATCGGCCTCGGGATCGCGATCGACTACTCGTTGCTAATCGTCTATCGCTACCGCGAGGAGCTCCGTCACGGGTCGCCGCGCGACGAGGCGCTCGTGACCACCATGCTCACCGCCGGACGCGCAGTCGTCTTCAGCGGCACCGCGGTCGCCCTCGGCCTCGCGTTGCTGTTGTTCATGCCGTTGCCGTTCATCCGCGGCTTCGGCGTGGGCGGGTTGATCATCCCCGCCGTCTCGGTGCTTGCCGCGCTGACGTTCCTCCCGGCCGTTCTCTCGCTCGTGAGCAAGCCGCTCGATCGAGTACGCCTGCTTCCGAAGAGCTACCTCGAGCATCGAGCCGACCACGAGCTCGGCTTCTGGGCGGTGCTGGCGAGCTTCATCATGCGCTACCCGAAGACGGTCGCCGGGACGACCTCCGCGGTTCTCATCCTGCTCGCCCTGCCCGTGCTCGCGCTCGAGCTCGGGCCGGGCTCGAACGAGGGCATCCCACGCGATCTCGAGGCGATGCGGGGCTTCGACATCCTGAGCGAGGCCGTCGGGGCGGGAGCGACGGCGCCGAGCGCGATCGTGGTGGACACGGGAAGGGCGGGCGGCGTTCGGGATCCGGCGATCGCGCCAGCGGTCACGGAGCTCGCGGGGCTCTTCGAGGCTGACCCAGAGGTCGTGGCGGTTCAGTTCGAGCGAAGCGCGCAACACGTCGATCCGACCGGCCGCTACTTGAACATCGGCGTCATCGGCAAGCGGGATTACGGTGATCCGGCGAGCCTCGAGTTCGTCGATCGGTTGCGCGGAGAGATCATTCCCGCAGCGGGGTTTCCAGACACCGCGGTCGTGTACGCGGGCGGCGGCCCGCCGGGAGGAAAGGACTTCATCGACCTCACGTACAGCTGGTTCCCCTGGCTCGTGCTCGCGGTGCTGGTCGCGACGTTCTTCCTGCTGATGCGGGCATTCCGCTCGATCGTGCTGCCGCTGAAGGCGATCATCCTGAACCTGCTCTCCATCGGCGCCGCCTACGGGCTGCTCGTGATCGTCTTCAAGTGGGGCGCGGGCGAGTGGATTGGGCTGACCGCGTTCGACCAGATCGAGGCCTGGGTCCCGGTGATGCTCTTCGCCATGCTCTTCGGCCTCTCGATGGACTACGAGGTCTTCCTCGTCTC
>JACCTK010000247.1 GCA_013812465.1 Actinomycetota bacterium | reverse complement strand
CCTAGACTTGGCCGCGTGGGACGGACCTACAAGACGGAGGCGGTCGTCCTTCGCTCCTTCCGTTTCGGTGAGGCCGACCGGGTTCTCCATCTCTACACCCTCGATCGCGGCCGCGTGGGCGCCGTCGCGAAGGGCGTCCGCAAGACGAAGTCCCGCTTTGGCGCGCGACTGGAGCCGTTCTCGCACGTCGAGCTGCTCCTGCACCAGGGCTCCGGCGAGCTGCACACGGTCACCGGCGCGTCGCTTGTCGACCCGCACCGGCCGGCGCGGGAGGACCCGTACCGGCTTTCGGTCGGGCTCATCGGCGCCGAGGCCATGCTGCGCCTGTACGTCGAGGAGGAGCGAAACGCTCGCGCGTTCGAGGCGCTGACCCGCTTCGTCGAGGCGCTCGACGGTCTCCCTGCCGCGCTCGAGGGCCAAGCGGCTCTCGATCCCCTCGCGCTCGCATTCCAGCTGAAGCTGCTCTGGCTCTCGGGATACGTGCCGCATCTCGAGAGCTGCGTCGAGTGCGGTGGCACCGACGGCCTCGTCGGCTACCTGCCGCGTGCGGGTGGTGGCGTGTGCCCCGCCTGCGCGCCGACCGAGACCGTGATGCTCGTTCCGGAGGGCTTCCGCGGCATCCTCGAGCTGCTCTGGACGCCGCTCGTGGACGCGCATCGGTTGGGACTGGGGGAGAGGGCCGTCCGGGACGTACTCGCCGTCGTCGTGGCGTCGTACGAGTTCCACGGCGGCTTCCGCCTGCGCACGCTCAGCGCCTGATCGTGCCGTATGCGGAATGGGTTTGCAACACGAGGAACTAGGGTCTGACCCCGAACGTGTGCGTTCGGGCGGATGTCTCGTCGTTCCCGAGCGGTTCAGACCGGTGCCACCACCGTGAGTCCGAGCACCTCGGCCGCGCGGGTCATCTGCCCGTCGTACGTCACTACAGCCTCGAGCGCATCACCGAGCTCCAGCGCCGCGGCGAGATGGATCGCGTCGAGGCTGCGCAGCGGTCCCTGGAGCTCGGCTGCAAGGTCGAGAAGCTCGTCGTCGAGCTGGATCAGATCGATCTCGTCCAGGAGCTCGCGGGCCGTACGCACCGGCTCCTCGCCGTGTGGGCTGACCGCTCGAACGACCTCCACGCGGGCAAGCGCGCAGGACGAAAGCGGCGAACGGCGCTCGACGTAGGCGGCAAGCGCGGCTGACTGCGACTCGGGGACAACGAGCTTGACGAGCGCGGACGCGTCGAGGTACACCAACGTCTCAGCGTTCGTTTGCGCGCATCTCCGCGAGGATCTCCGACGGAAGCGGCACTCCGGGGATCGGATCTACAGGCTTTGGCAACGGGCCACCCTTGCCGCGGCGAAGGCGCCCGGTTGCCACGAGCCTCTCGATCGTCCCACTGTCTGGTAAGGGAGCGAGGAGCGCTACCGGTCGTCCACGATCGGTGATCTGGATCGGCTCACCGCGCTCCTCGACCAGTCGCAGGTAGCGGCTCGCGTTCTGTCGCAGCTCGCGGATCCCGATGGAGACAGTCATGTGCTATTTATAGCACATGACGTTTCACAATAACTTAGGGGTCGACCAGTCCTCGGCGAGCTTGTCTTGGACGAGCGCGCGAGCGCCCGCGATCGGAATCCGCTCCTGCTCGAGCGAGTCGCGGTCGCGGATCGTGACCGTGTCGTCTTCGAGCGTCTGCTCGTCGATCGTGAGCGCGTACGGGGTGCCGATCTCGTCCTGCCGGCGGTAGCGGCGACCGATCTGGCCGGAGTCGTCGTACTCCGCCACTACAACCCGCCGGAGCTCCTCGTACAACGCCCGCGCGCGACCGACCATGCCTTCGTCGCGGTGGATCAGCGGCAGCACCGCCACCTTCACCGGCGCCAACGCGGGATGAAGCCGGAGCACCGTCCGCTCCCGCTCAGCTACGACCTCCTCGTCGTACGCATCGACCAGGAACGCGAGCATCGAGCGATTCACCCCCAAGGCCGGCTCGACGACGTGCGGCGTGAAACGCTCCTGGCCGTCCACCCACTCGAGCTTCGTCCCGGAGGCGACCGTGTGTGCGGTCAGGTCGAAGTCTCCGCGGTGCGCGATCCCCTCCAGCTCGGACCAGCCCATCGGGAAGAGGTACTCGAGGTCCGAGGTGGCACTCGAATAGTGCGACAGCTCCTCCGCGTCGTGCTCGCGCACGCGCAGATGGCTCTCGCGAATCCCGTAGCGCAGGTGCCACGCGCGCCGCTCCTCGACCCAGAACCGGAACCACTCGTCCGCCTCCGCGGGCGGGACGAAGAACTCCATCTCCATCTGCTCGAACTCGAGCGTGCGGAAGATGAAGTTGCCGGGCGTGATCTCGTTCCGAAACGCTTTCCCGATCTGCGCGATGCCGAAGGGCGGCTTGCGCCGCGCGATCTGGGCGACGTTCTTGAAGTTGATGAAGATGCCCTGCGCGGTCTCGGGGCGCAGATAGGCGTTCTGCCCGGTCTCCTCGAGCGCCCCGATTCGCGTCTGAAACATGAGATTGAACTGGCGCGGCTCGGTGAGGTCGCATTTGTCGGTCTCGCCGGGATGCTTGCTCGGTCTCGCTCCGCACTCCGCCTCGGCGATGTGGTCAGCCCGGTAACGGCGCTTGCAGAAGCGGCAGTCGACGAGCGGGTCGGCGAAGCCGGTCACGTGCCCGGACGCCTCCCACACCGCCGGGTGGAGGATGATCGAGGAGTCGAGCGCGACGATGTCGTCCCGCTCGCGCACCATCGCCTCCAGCCAGCGGGCCTTCACGTTCTCCTTCAGGAGCACGCCGTAGTGGCCGTAGTCGTACGACGACCCGAGCCCGCCGTAGATCTCCGAGGACGGGAAGACGAACCCGCGCCGTCGCGCAAGCGAGACGATCTTGTCCATCGTGACGGCCTCGGCCATAGGGCCGAGACGTTACTGGCCCAGGCCAGGCGAGAGCGCGCCGACTATTTCCGTGTGCCGAGTGTGAGCAGGTACTCGCGTCGGTGGACGACCTCGTCGCCCTCCCGCAGCGCCTCGAAGAAGTCGACCCACGTCCGGTGGAACTCTTCGCGGCGCTCTTCGTCGAGTGCCTCCGCAGCCGTCTTCGTCGGGCCATAGGAGGACGAGAAGAGCTCCCAATACTCCTCGCCGGAGGCGACCGCGAGCGTCGAGACGTGCTTCTCGAGCTCCAGCTCGAAGGCATCGCCGAGGAGCTCGCGGACGTGCTCCTCGCTGCCCCAACCGAACGGACTACCGGCTCCCGGCGCCGGCGGCGGCTGAAAGGGCGCCATCATCCGGAACATCTGGCCGAGGCCGCCCTCGGGCGTCCAGCAGGCAAGCCCGATCCGGCCTCCGGGTCGGGTCACGCGAGCAAGCTCGCTCGCCACGGCCTCATGATCGGGGGCGAACATGATCCCGCACGTGGAGGCGACGACGTCGAAGCTCGCGTCCTCGTACTTCATCTCCTCGGCGTCCCCGACCTCGAACTCGACGGAGAGATCGCGATCGACGGCAAGCTCCCGGGCGGTGTCGATCAAGACCGGCGCAAGATCCATGCCGACGACGTCGGCGCCGCGCTCGGCGAGGAGAAACGCGACCGCGCCGGTGCCGGTCGCGGCGTCGAGCACCTTTTCGCCGGGCTGCGGATCCAGCCGCTCGACGACGAGCGCGTGGAGGTCACCGAGCGTGTTCGTAACGCGCTCGTACGGGCCGTTCCCCCACATGACGCTCTGCCGTGCCTTCAACTCTGCGAATGCCATTGCTCCTCCTTCTCTGACGACAGCGCAGCATAGGACGAGTCGGCATGCGGCTGTAGCCTCCGCGGGATGAGCGCGAACGACTCCGGTCGCGAGCCCGTCGAGCTCCACATCGTCTCGGACTCGACCGGCGAGACGGCGCAGCGGCTCGTGCTCGCGCTCGAGGCGCAGTTCCCCGACCAGCCGTTCGTCGAGATACGGCATGCACGTGCCGAGAGCGTCGAAGACCTGCACATCGCCGTGCAACAGGCGCGCGGCCGGCCAGCGGTCATGGTGTACACACTCGTCGGCTCGGAGCTCAGAGACGCGATGCGCCAGCTCTGCCGCCGCGCCCGCGTCCATTACTGCGACCTCCTCGGGCATCCGATCGACTCGATCTCGCGTGTGGCCGGGGTCGCCGCGCGCATGGAGCCGGGAGCGCGCGCTCCGCTCGACTCCTCGTACTTCAAGCGCATCGAGGCGATCGAGTTCGCCGTGAAGTACGACGACGGGGTGGGAAGCGGGCTCGACGAGGCGGACGTCGTCCTCGTCGGAGTGTCGCGCACTTCGAAGACACCGCTCTCGATTTTCCTCGGCTACCTCGGGCACAAGGCGGCGAACGTGCCCGTGGTCCGCGGTATCGACCTGCCGCAGGAACTCTTCGAGATCGATCCGACCAAGATCGTCGGCCTGACCATCGCCGCCGATCGCCTGCTGGACATCCGCACCGCTCGGGTCAAGAGCATGGGCGCTTCGAAGAAACGCTATGCCGAGCTCGAGGTCATCTACGCCGAGCTCGAGGAGGCTTCGGGAATCCACCGCCGGCTCGGTTGTCCCGTGATCGACGTGTCGGAGCTCTCGGTCGAAGAGACGGCGATGCGGATCCTCCGCCTCGTGGAGAAGCGAAAGCGGGCCGCACGCGTATGAGCGAGGGCGAGCCGAGGCCGTACGGCTCGCCCGGCGAGCCACCGCTTCGGCATCCCTTCCGCCCGCCGCCGGGCGGCCACGGCGACCTGCGCGAGAAAGGCTGGCTTCCGTTTCCGAGGTTGGCTTTCTGGTGGTTTCTCCTGCTCCTCGGGGATCTCGTCTTCTACGTGCTCCTGACCCCGCTCTGGCTCGGGCTGCGTGCCGCAGCGCGAATCGCGGACTTTCGAGAACGCCGACGAAAGCGGCAGTCCCGAGCCAAGTAACAGACTGTTACTCGGCGGTCTGCTGCCGCGCGGATTCGAGGAAGTCGTCGACCTCGGTCTGGGTGCGGAGCCGCAGCACTGGAAAGCGGGAGAGCTCGGACGCGTAGGCGCGTCGCTGCCCACGATGCTGCCGAAGCGCGTAGAGGACGACGGAGTTGTGGGGGTGCAGCGCGTCGCGAAGCGTCTCGCGATTTCCGGCCCAGAGCTCCTCGCGGCGAATCACGCGTCGTGCTGTCCTCCGCGCCAGCCGCGGTAGCCACACCCGCAGCGGGAGATCGAGCCAGACGACGAGCTCGGCGTGCTCGAGCACGAGATCGCCGAGCTTGCCTCGGTACGCGCCGTCGATCACCCAGGACTCCGACCGGACGATCGCCTTCACCCGCGCCCGAAACTCCTCGAGCGGCGGCTCCGCCCAGTTCGGGCCGTGGTGCAAGGCATCGAGCTCGTAGTAGGGCACCTCGAGGCGTTCAGCCAGGGCCGAGGCAACCGTCGTCTTCCCGCTGCCGCTCGCGGTCGAGATGACTGCCACGCGCTTCACGAGACGAGCCGCGTCTCGAGCGACGTCTCGAGACCGGGCTCGACGCGAAACGCCCGAGCTCCTTCCCGTAGGACGACGGCTTCGTGCAGCTCGGCGCCGACGAAGTGGAGCGCCGCGTCGTCGTCGGCCGCGTATCCCGGTGGGAACCCCGAGTCGACGAGCTCTCGGTACACGATCCGGCGGCGATCTTCGCCGTCGTAGTGTGGGCAGGCGCTCCCCGGCAGGAACCCGAGGAGATCGTGCATCGGAGCCAGCTCGGGGCCGAACGAGTCCGTCACTCCGGCATCGAACCAGCAGATCATCCCCGCGCTCGTGCCACCGAGCAGGATCCCGCGCTCCCAGGCTTCGCGGAGGAGCCGGTCGAAACCGTGCGCACGCCAGATCGCGACCATGTTGGCCGTGTTCCCGCCGGCGACGTAGATCGCGTCCTGTGCGAGAACGTGCTCACGGAGATCTTCCCGTGGCCACGGGTTGAAGAGGACGTGGCTCGGCTCCGCGCGGTGCGCGAAGGACTCGTAGAACGAGACGAGCCTGGTCTCCGGAGCGGCACTCGCGGTCGGCACGAAGCAGACACGCGGGCCTCCAAGCTCGAGCACGAGCTCGTCGAACGGGCCGCCGAGAGACGAGCCGCCGCCGGCAAGGATGTGGCTAGGCATCGGACGAGTGTAGATTCCTCCCGCAAATGCGCTACGTCTTCGACTTCGACGAGGACTCCGCGGGCGGGCGCGAGCTCCTCGGCGGGAAGGGGATCGGCCTCGCGGAGATGACCCAGCTCGGGATCCCGGTCCCCGCGGGTTTCACCATCACCACCGATGCCTGTCGCGCCTACATGGTCGCGGACGGCGGCGTGCCCGAGGGCCTCGACCGCGAGATCGAGGAGCGCATCGCGGTGCTCGAGGAGCGCGCGGGCAGGCGATTCGGAGATCCCGAGAGCCCGCTCCTGGTCTCTGTTCGGTCCGGAGCCGCGGTCTCGATGCCCGGGATGATGGACACGATCCTGAACCTCGGCCTGAACGATGTGGCCGTCGAGGGTCTGGCGGCGTCGACGGGCGACTCGCGTTTCGCTCTCGACTCGTACCGCCGGCTCATCCAGATGTACGGAGGGGTCGTCGCGGGGGTCGACGGTCATCGCTTCGAGCAGGCCCTGGCCGATCTCAAGGAGGTGCGCGGGGTCACCCAAGACGTCGATCTCTCCGCCGACGATCTGCGTGGGCTCGTTGACACGTTCAAGGAGATCTACGCGGAAAGCGCGGAACATCCGTTCCCACAGGACGCCTCCGAGCAGCTGCAACGCTCCTATCGCGCGGTCTTCGACTCGTGGAACTCGCCGCGCGCGCAGGTCTACCGGCGGACCTACGACATCCCGGACGATCTGGGAACGGCGGTGAACGTCGTCCAGATGGTCTTCGGCAACCGCGGTGAGAGCTCGGGAACCGGTGTCTGCTTCACGCGCGATCCCGCTACAGGAGAGAAGCGCCTATACGGCGAGTTTCTCTCGAACGCGCAGGGCGAGGACGTCGTCGCGGGGATCCGGACGCCCGAGCCAATCGCCGACATGCGCGCGAAGATGCCCGAGGCGTACGACCAGCTCCTGGAGACGCTGGCACTGCTCGAGTCCCACTACCGGGACCTGCAAGACATCGAGTTCACGGTCGAGGAAGGCCGCCTGTTCATCCTGCAGACGCGGACCGGGAAGCGCACTGCGGCCGCCGCGCTCAAGGTCGCCGTCGAGATGGTGGACGAGGAGCTGATCTCGCGTGACGAGGCGGTCGCGCGCATCGATCCCGCGCAGCTCGACCAGCTCCTGCATCCCATGATCGACCCGAGCGCGGAGATCGAGGTCGCGACCCGCGGCCTGAACGCGTCGCCCGGAGCCGCCTCGGGCGCGATCGTGCTCGACGCCGACACCGCCGAGGAGCGAGGCAAGGCCGGCGACGACGTGATCCTCGTCCGCTGGGAGACAACGCCCGACGACATCCACGGCTTGATCCACGCGCGGGGCGTTCTGACCGCGCACGGTGGCATGACCTCGCATGCCGCGGTCGTCGCGCGCGGCATGGGGAAGCCGTGCGTCGCGGGTTGCGAAGGGCTTTCGATCGACTACAAGGCGGGGACGGTCAAGATCGGCGAGAGCGAGCTTCGGGCGGGAGATCTGATCACGATCGACGGCGGAACCGGCGATGTGATCATCGGCTCGGTGCCGCTCGTCCCGCCCGCGATCGACGAGAACTTCGGGACGATCCTCGGCTGGGCGGACGACCTCAGGCGCATGCGCGTGCGCGCGAACGCGGACACGCCCGAGGACGCGGCGAAGGCACGCGAGTTCGGCGCCGAAGGCATCGGCCTCTGTCGCACCGAGCACATGTTCATGGCCGAGGGCCGCCTTCCGATCGTCCGCGAGATGATCCTCGCCCGCGACGAGGAGGAGCGCCGCTCGGCTTTGGAGCGACTCCTTCCGCTCCAGCAGGGCGACTTCGAGGGGATCTTCGAGGCAATGGCAGGCTTCCCGGTGACGATCCGGCTGCTCGATCCGCCGCTGCACGAGTTCCTGCCTCCGCTCGAGGAGGCGACCTCGGACGCGATGAAGGAACGGATACGTGCGCTCCACGAATCGAACCCGATGCTCGGGACTCGCGGGTGCAGGCTCGGGCTCCAGTTCCCGGAGATCTACGAGATGCAGGTAAGGGCGATCGTGCGCGCGGCCAGAGCTGTTGCCGACAGAACTGGGGAGGCGCCCTTGGTCGAGATCATGCACCCGCTCGTGGGCTTCCGGGAAGAGCTGGCGCGGCTCCGCGAGCTGACCGAGCGCATCGCCGCCGAGGAGCCGACGGTCGCGTATCTGTGCGGCACGATGATCGAGCTCCCGCGCGCCGCTCTGCGCGCCGACGAGATCGCCGAAGAGGCGGACTTCTTCTCCTTCGGAACGAATGACCTCACGCAGACCGCGCTCGGGTTCTCGCGCGATGACGCCGAGGGCAAGTTCCTCACCTTCTACCTCGAGCACGGGATCCTCGAGCGGAACCCGTTCGAGGTGCTGGACGAGGACGGGGTCGGCGACCTGATGCGCATCGCGGTCGAGCGGGGGAGAGGCGCGAAGCCAGACATCAAGCTCGGGATCTGCGGCGAGCACGGGGGCGAACCGCGCTCGGTGGCCTTTTGCCACCGGCTCGGACTCGACTACGTGTCCTGCTCGCCGTTCCGAGTGCCGCTGGCGCGGCTCGCCGCGGCGCAAGCCGCGCTCGCCGAGGCGGGCGTCACGGCGCTCGCCATCGGCGGCTAGCGAGACCAGAGCTCCGTATCGGGGTGGAACTGGCTCCAGGCGAACCAGAAGGCCTCGTGCGCAGGGATCTCCTCCCGGGCTGACGTCCGCGCGCGCAAGCCGCCGCCGTCGCGCACCAGCTCCACGCCGGAGAGCTCGACCTTCTCTCCAGCTTCGAGCGCGGCGGCGGCCTGCAAGGCATGGAAAGCCACCGGCTCGTCGTTCGAGGACAAAACGCCAACCACCTTGACGTGCACGGGCAGCCGGGGGTCGACGTCGCCGGTGGGGAAGATCGGCCCGTTGTCGTCGCGTCCGCCCAGCGGATCCTCCTCGTACTCGCGGCCGATTCCGCCGTCTCGAGCGACGATCCTGGTGTCCGGATGCGCTTCTTTCCACTCGCCCCAGGTGCTGGTGACGACGGTCGTCTGCTCGAGCACCACCCCCGCGACCCGCAGAGGGCCGGAGACAGCGCGGCCGGTAAAGGTGTCGAACGCGGAGCGGGTGTTCAGCTCGTACATGAGCTTGTTCGATCGGGAGAGCAAGCCGGAGGTACGGAGAACCAGTGGCTCGAACCGTGCCGGAGCCGCGTCGGTCAGATAGGCCTGCGCCGAGCCGCAGAGGGTGCAGTACGGAATGCCGAGGCGGCGTCCGCCGATGGAGATGTTGACCATCTCGTGGACCTCCATGATGTTCTTCGGAAACGCCACGGCCTCCCCGCCGAGGGCGACGCCAAAGACGACGGCGTCGTCCGGATACCAGTCTCCTTCGGCCGCCCGAGTCAACGCCGGATCGTCGAGAGCCGGGATACATCCGCTGAAGCACGGGTTCGGATCCCCGAGCTTGCGATCGTCGATCAGGACGCCGCCCCAGGCGACCCACCGCCAGTCGATGTCGGACTCGTCGTCTTCGAAGAACGGCTTCCAGCCGGGCTCGGCAGCGAGGTACAGCTCGGCTTTTCGCTCTCTGTACCTGGGCGGGGCGGGGAGATCCCACGCGAGCATGTGATCGGTCACCGCTTTCCAAGAAACTGCGGCGAAGAGGGGATCGGAACGAACGTCGACACCCGTCAGGCGTGCGAAAGCGGAAATGAGCGCGTCGTTTTCAACCGTGCTCTCCTGGTAGAAGCGCAACAGATCGGAGACGAGCCACCCAAGCCGCGCATCACCCGACTCTGCGATTCGGCCGAGCACCTCGGTGTCCAGCACGCCACCGAGCGCCGGGGGCAGCAGGCGCGTGATCGCGGCGTCGATCTCGGGATCGAGTGGCCCGACCGGAACCGTGGGCGCTCGGGGAAATGCATACGCCGATCCTGGCCCCGCGTTCCCTCGCGTTTCCTCCCGCTCCTCCTCGCCGGTGCAGCCAACGGCGATGAGCGCGAGCAACGCGGTGAGCACAACCACGGCCGGCCTCACAGTCCGACAATAGAGCCGGATGCGACCTGACGGGGTTACATCTTTCTCAAGTCTCTACGCTTGAGAAAGCGCAAGCGCGACGCTGAGAGCGCCAACCGCGGCAACCGCCAGCGTCGCCACCGCCGGCATCCGGCGCAGATAGAGAAACGCGAGCGCTGCCAGGCCTCCGCCAATCAATCCCCCGATGTGGCCGCCGATCGAGATGCCCGGGATGACGAATGAGATCACGAGGTTGAACACGACCAGGCCCAACGCCTGACCGCCGAACACGTAGATCTTTCGCCATTCCAAGAACAGCGCGGCGCCCATGATCCCCCAGATCGCTCCGGACGCTCCAACGGTGGGGGCGCCGGAGGACACGATCAGCGCCCCAGCGGAGCCGGCGAGCCCTGCCACGAGATAGAGAAGCGCGTAGCGGCCATGGCCGAGGTACTCCTCGAGCGCCGGGCCGATAAACCAGAGCACGAGCATGTTCAACCCGAGGTGGATCGGCCCGTAATGGAGAAACGCAGCGGTCAGGAGCCGCCACCACTCGCCCTCCGCGACACCTACGAGCTGACCGGACGAGTCGATCGCGCTCGATATGAGCACGCCGTGCTCGTAGATCCAGCCCATGCTCGCGCTGATTCCGGCCCCCATCGCGAGCTGGATCAGATAGATGCCGACGTTGATACCGATTAGCGCCTGCGTCACGTACGGCCCGCGCCGCGACAGCGAGGCTGCGGCCTTGCGGGCGGTCCGCCGCGGCGCTGCGACCCTCCCGCCCGTGCTCGCATGATCGGGACAGCGGATGCCCACGGGGCCGAACGTCATGCAGTCTGGGCAGATCCCGCGACCGCATTCGGTGCAAGAGACCAGCGTCTCCCGGTCCGGGTGGCGGTAGCAGCGAAGGGGCTCGGTCACCGCGGCTAGCGTACCCCTGTGCGGGTCCACGTCGCGTTCACACCGGACGAGGCCGGAGCGGCCCCTACCGGCATCGTCATCGACGTGATCCGGGCGACGACGACGATCTGCCAGGCGCTCGCCTCAGGGTACGAGCGCGTGTTCTGCACGGCGGAAGTCGAGGAGGCGCTCGCGCTGCAGAAGGAGCTCGGAGAGGGGGTGCTCGGCGGCGAGCGGAACGCCGTCAAGATCCCGGGCTTCGATCTCGGGAACTCTCCGAGGGAGTACCTCGAGCCCAGCGGCCGGACCGTGATTCTCTCGACCACGAACGGCACTCGCGCGGTCCTCTCGGCGTCGACGCGCTGCGAGCGCGTGCTCGTGGCGTCGCTTCTCAACCTCGCTGCGGTCGTCGAAACGGCGCGCGCCGCCGACGAGGATGTGATCGTCGTCTGCGCCGGGGTGCAGGGCACGCTCGCGCTCGACGACTCGTACGTGGCCGGGCGGATCGTCGAGCTCCTCGGCTGGGAACGCAGCGATGCGGCCGAGGCGGCGGCGCGGCTCGCGAGCACCTGGAGCGAGGTGGAGGAGGCCTTCCGCTCGTCGAAGAGCGGGCGTAACCTGCTCGAGAACGCGCCGGAGCTCGAAGCGGACATCGCGTTCTGCGCGCGGGAGAGCGTGCTCGATGTCGTGCCACGGCTCGTCGGGTTGCGCGGCGGCGCGGCTGAGATTGTGGGATGAAGCTTCATCCTCACCGTTCTCGGGTTGTTGGCTGGCGCGCGTCTCGAACCTGAAGAGCGGGTCAGGCTGAAGCCCGACCCCCAAGCCCCCAGCTAGCGGACTATTCGCGCCACGACATCGCGATCGTATGTCCGCACAAGCAAGCGGTCGCCGCGCAGCTTGATCACCTCGGGCGCGCTCGGGACTCGAAGCCGGTCGAGCACCTTGCCCGTGCGGCGGTCGAGCAGGTAGAGGAAGTCGTCCTCGGCGGTGAACCCGTAGCCCGAGACGATGAGGTTTCCGGTGACGACGAATGTGCGTGCGTTGGCCACGAGCGCGGGGCTGCGCCAGAGTGTCTTTCGCGTATCGAGGTCGATCGCGCTGATGTACGCGTTCCTCCCCCTCGTTTCGGTCGCGTACGTCAGGTGCGTGTGCTCCACGTAGAGAACGCCGTCGATCTCTCGCGCCCACGTGATCTCCTCGTTCCAGGCGCCGTTGGGCGGCCTGACGAAGTTGACGAAGTCGAAGGCGTAGCTCTCTGACGTGCCCTTTACGAGGTAGCGGTCGCCGTAGACGAGGAAAATGTGACCGCCCGCCTGACGGATCGCGAACTGGAGCTCCGCACCGCGGAAACGGGTAGGCGCGGAGGGCGGGGGAGGCGGCAGCGGTGGTGGCAGAGCCGCGGGCGAGCGATACCGGGACGAGACCAGTGCCAGGCACGCGCCGGAGGAACCGACGTCTCCGGCAGGCGCCGGAAAGCCTGGCCGCGGAAGCACGATGACGTCAAGGCTCGCTGCCGCGGTTGCTGTTGTCGCGACGAGGAGGCAGCCGAGCACGACCAGGATCGCCCTCATGCCGGGACGATACGCTCGACAGAGTGATCGTCAACCGTGACCCCAACGCGCGCGGCCCGTACACGGCCTTCGCGGAGGTCGCGGGCGCGTACGAGTGCGGGCGGCCGGGGTATCCCGAAGAGGCCGTCCGCTGGCTCGCAGGTGACGAGCCCTGCGATGTCGTCGACCTGGGAGCAGGCACCGGGAAGCTGACGCGCACGCTCGTCGCGCTCGGTCACCGGGTGACCGCGATCGAACCGCTGCCGGAGATGCTCGAGCTGCTTTCTGCAGCCGCTCCCGGCGCTGCCGCGATCCTCGGGAACGCGGAGGTCATCCCCGTTCCCGACGCGTTTACCGACGTGGTCACTTCGGCCCAGGCGTTTCACTGGTTCGACCATCGGGTGGCGCTGCCGGAGATCGCCCGCGTCCTCCGGCCAGGAGGCCGTCTCGCACTCGTCTGGAACACGCGGGACGATCGCGAGCCGTGGGTCGCTCGGCTGAGCGCGATCATCGGCAACGAGGCCGTCGACGAGAGCGACGTGTCCGAGCCGATCGCGGCAAGCGGTCTCTTCGGGCCGATCGAGACGGCGGAGTTCGGATTCGAGCAGACTCTCGATCGGGAGCGGCTGGTCGACCTCGTCCTCTCGCGGAGCTACTGCGCGAAGCTTCCGCCCATCGAGCGGGAGCCGATCCTCGAGGCGGTCGGAACGCTCTATGACGAGATGGCAGGTCCGACCGGAGTTCGCCTCCCCTACGTCACCGAGTGCTTTCGGGCGAATCTGAAATGAGCCCCGCCATGACCGGACGCCTCCCCGCACGGCTCTTGCGGCTCGAAGGACTCGCGATCCTCGTCGGCACCCTCGCGTTCTACTTTGACGCCGGCTACGGGTGAATCCTCCTGGTCGTGTTGTTCCTGGCGCCAGATCTGGGGATTGTCGGGTACGTAGCCGGCCCGACTGTCGGAGCTGTCAGCTACGACGTCGTGCACACGTATGCGCTTCCGGTCGCGCTGGGGATCGGCGGGCTCCTGCGGACTCCGAGAACAGCCATGCAGATCGCCTTGATTTGGCTTGCGCACATCGGCTTCGACCGTTCTCTCGGCTACGGGCTCAAGTATCCCAGCGGTTTCAGGGACACGCATCTGCAGCGCGTCTGAGGATGACGCCCTCGGGTTCTCGCTCTATCCTCCGACAGATGGAAAGTAAGACTGTCGGAAAGGGACACGCCACAACGGTACGTGCCAAGGGGCAGGTGACGATCCCGGTCGAGATCCGCCAAGCCGCCCGGCTCGAGGAGGGCGACCCGGTCGAGGTCGAGATCGTCGAGGACGGGATCCTGCTCCGGCCGATGAAGCTGATCGACGCAACCCAGGCGTGGTACTGGACGCCTGAATGGCAGGCGGGAGAGCGGCAGGCCGATGCTGAGATTGCGGCCGGGCTCGGTGATCGCTACGAGAGCGACGAGGAGTTCCTCGAGGCGCTCAGAGCGAGCGCGAAGCTGCTCGATGCCGACACGTGAGATTCTTCCGCAGTTCTGGGGAGACTGGGCGCGACTGACTGCTGAGCAGCGGGCGGCTTTACTGCTCGCAGTCGACAAGCTCATCGCGGATCTGCGAGCCGGAACCGGTCTTCGAGCAGGGCTTCGCGTCAAGGGAGTGCGGGGATCCCCCGGTGCGTACGAGCTGACCTGGGCGCCTGACGGCAGGGCGACATTCTCCTACGGTCGGTCGGTGGTCGGAGATGAGCCTCACATCATCTGGCGCCGGATCGGCACGCACGCCATTCTCCGTGCGCCCTAGAGACGACGGCGAACGAACGTGCGGCGGCCAGCTTCGCGTACGGCCTCGAAGCCGGCGTCGAGGAACATCGGCAAGTAGCCGGTGTACGCATCGATGTTCATGTGACCTTCCCTGACTGGGTATCCCTCGAGCAGCGGAGCGCCGTGAGCCGCTGCACGCTCGATCGCAGCTTCGAGCAGCGCTCTGGCGACGCCGTCTCGCTTCGCTGATGGATGGACGTAGAAGCAGACGACCGACCAGACATCCTGGTCGTCGACGCGCGCGAGCCTAGGTGAGTGTGCGAGC
>JACCTK010000238.1 GCA_013812465.1 Actinomycetota bacterium | reverse complement strand
TCCAGCGAAGCCATCCAGGTGTGAAGGACGTTCTCCTCCGGCTGCTGGCCGAGCAGGTTCGCCGAACGAGCGACCGAATCGTCGAGGCGCACCACGTCGACGCGGACGCCCGCGTTCGGCGACGGCTCTGCGAGCTCGCCGAGACCTACGCCCACCGCGACGGGGCGCCCGTCGTGCCACTCACCCAGGATGACCTCGCGTCCATGGCGGGGACGTCGCGGGCGACAGTCAACCGCGTGCTTCGAGAGGAGCAGGAGCGTGAAGCGGTCGTGCTCCAACGCGGACGCGTGACGCTGCTCGATGTGGGGGCGATCAGGAGCCGCTGCCGCTGGACCCGGTGAGCTCGGTCAGGGTCGGCCTCAGCCGAGTAGCCAGCGTCGACCCCGTTCGCTCGAGCTCGACGCTGAGCGCGTCGGCGGCGGCATGCGAGCCGCTGCCGCGATGACGCACGGGTCGGTCTGGGCGAGCCTGAGGAGACGTTCTCGTACGCCGTCCCTTTCGTCGATCGTGAGCATCGCTAGCGCGAGAGGTCGTCGAGGAGCGCGGCGAGGAGGCGATAGAACCGCTGCGTCCCCGAGATGCTGAGGCGCTCGCCGGGAGCGTGCGGTCCGACGATCTCCGGGCCGAGGGAGATCATCTCGACCCCCGGCAGCTTGCCGCCGATCACCGCGCACTCGAGGCCGCCGTGGACGACCTCGAGTCCCGGCGCTGCTCCGAACAGGCGCTCGAAGGTCACTCGCGCGACCGCGAGCAGCTTCGAGTCGAGATCGGGCCGCCAGGGTGGATACGACCGGAGAATCTCCACCTCCGCGCCGGCGAGGCGAGCCGCCGCCTCGATTCCGGCGACGACGTTGTCGAGCCCGGGCGCGTTGGCGCTTCGCGTCATGGAGGCGAGGGTGAGCACGCCCTCGTCGGTGCCGGCAACGTTGAGACTCGTGCTGGTCTCGACCGTCGCCGAGAGGCGCGGGCTCATCGCGACGACTCCGCTCGGGATCGTCGCGAGCAGGTCGAGCGCGCGACCTGTCGTCGACTCGGCGGCGACGGCCTGGGCTCCGGCGACGGCAAAGCAGAGCGCCAGCGCGTCGTCGGCGCCGGCGTGCTGCTCGCGGACGGACGCTAGCTCGTGTTCCGCTGGGTAACGGAACGCCTCATCGGCGCCTGACGGGATCGCGATCACCGCTCGGGCTTCCCGAGGGAGCGCGTTTCGGCTCACGCCCCCTTCGAGCACGGCGAGCCGAGAAGGCGCCGCCTCGTGCCCGCGGGAGAGGGTCCTACCGAGCGCCTTGATCGCGTTGACGCGACCGCGTGCGATGTCCGCGCCGGAGTGGCCGCCGCGGGCGCCCGAGACCCGCACCTCCCACGTCTCGTAGTCGGGCGGCAGGGGCTCGGGATCGAGGCGCAGTCGGGTGAACGTGTGCCAGCTTCCCGCGCAGCCGATCGTGAGCGCCTTGTCGCTCGTCCCGTCCAGGTTGAGGAGCAGCCGCCCCGAGACGAGCGAGGCATCGAGGTTCTTGGCGCCGTCGAGACCCTGCTCCTCGGAGACCGTGAAGAGCAGCTCGAGCGGCCCGTGGGCTATCTCCGGATCCTCAGCCGCGGCCAGCGCAGCCGCGACTCCGATCCCGTTGTCCGCGCCGAGCGTCGTGCCTTCCGCTGCGACCCAGTCGCCGTCGACGACGACGTTGATCCTGCCCTCTCGCGGGTCGTACGGGCTGTCCGGATCGCGCTCGCACACCATGTCCAGGTGCGACTGGAGGACGACGGTCGGCGAGCTCTCCCGGCCCTCGGAGGCGGGGACGTGCACGACCACATTGCCCTCGCCGTCGACCGCAGTTTCGAAGCCGCGCCCCGCCACCCAGCGGAGGATGTGCTCTCGAACCGCCGCTTCCTGCTTCGGTGGCCGCGGGATTCGGGTCAGCTCCGCGAAACGCGTCCAAACGCCGACAGGCTCGAGGCCTTCGAGCACGCTCATCTCCGCAACGTCAGCGCCGCGCCGACGAACAGAAGCATGATCCCGGCCAGCCGCGGCCAACTGACGGCGATCCGCTCGACTCCGAACCAGCCGTTGCGATCGATGATCGTCGCGAGCGTGAACTGCGCGGCGATCAACACCGCCGTCGTGGCGACGATTCCGATACGGGGTCCAGCGACGGTGATCGCAAGGATGATCAGCGCGCTCATGACTCCGCCGAGCAGCATCCACTTCGGCGAGCCGAACGCCTCTCCGACTCCTCCCAGCGAGCGGCGCACGACGACGAGCACGCTGAGCGCGACCAGGGCTCCGATGAGGGACGCCGTCGCGACTGCTTCGATACTCCCGACGCGATCCCCGAGCCGCCCCTGGACGGCGATCTGCACCGCTCCACCGAACCCGGCGGCGAGCGCGAGCAGGGCTGCGACTCCGGTCGAGCTCACGCCCGCAGACGCTATACGCTCCCCGCGTCAACGGACGAAGGGAGTACGCATGGTCCGCGCGATCATCCAGTACGAATCCGAGCCCGATCCCGACCGGTATCAGCAGCACCTCGACGAGTTCGTCCCACCGGTCGAGTGCTCGGCGTTTCGGCACGGCAAGGTCTTCGGCTCGCCGTTCGGCGACCCGTCCTACCGCTACTACGCCGAGTTCGAGTGGGACGACATGGAGTCGTTCAAGTCCGCGGTGAGCTCCGAGGCGTTCGCCGCATCGGGCAAGGACGCGATGGCCATGGGAATCCCGTTCACCGTGCATTTCGCGTCGATCGAGTGACCGAACCGACGCACCCCCGGCCGCGCGATCCTGCGGAGCTCGGGTTCGAGACGATCGTCTACGAGAAGGTCCCGCCTCGCGCGACGATCCGGCTCAACCGGCCGGACGTCCTGAATGCGTTCGACTTCCGCATGCTCAGGGAGATCGCGCGCGCCTGCGAGGACGCGTCGTGGGACGACGACGTGCGCGCGGTCGTGGT
>JACCTK010000172.1 GCA_013812465.1 Actinomycetota bacterium | reverse complement strand
CCAATGAGCGGGGAGGGGTGTGGAGAACCGGGAGGTTCCCCACGCTCTCAGGAAGAAGGGGGCATCAGGGGGAAACATGGTTTCCGACAACTTTCGGCTGGCGAACGCGAGCCGAAGGCGAGCGTTGCTCACGCTCAGAGGCCGTGCGCGCGCTCGTAGCCCTTCACCAGGGCCACCATCGCCCTGTTCACGGGGACCTCGATGCGGTGCTCGGCAGCCGCCCGTACCACGGCCCCGTTAATGACGTCGATCTCGGTGCGCCGGCCGGCCTCGATGTCCTGGAGCATCGAGGCCTTCCCAGGGCCGGCCTTGAGGAGAATCGCCCGTATGAACTCGACGCGCTCCTCCGGATCGAGGTCGTACCCCTGGGCGCGTGCGACGGCGACCGTCTCCCGGGCGAGCTCATCGACGAGCTCGATCATGACGTCGTCGGGCTTCCCCGTCTCTCCGGCCGTGAGGCCGGTCAACGCGGCGGTAGGCAGGGCCGCCGCATTGAGCGTGAGCTTTTTCCAGATCTCGGTGCGGACATCAGGTGTGACGACGGCCTCGAAGCCCGCGGAGCGGATCGCGTCGGCGACGGGTTGGGAGGCCTCGAGTGACGAGCCGAGATACGGGCCGATGAAGGTCGGGCCGGCGCCGGTGTGCGCGACCGAGCCGAGGCCTACGACGGTGCCGCTGTGGTAGCTGACGCCGATGACGATCCGGTCTGGGTCGAACACCCGCGCGAGATCGTCTCCATTGCCCCAGCCGTTCTGAAGCGAGACGACGATGGTCGAGTCGCCGACCAGCGGGCGCGACTGCTCGGCAGCGACGGCGGTGTGGTAGCACTTGACGAAGAAGACGACGACGTCCACCGGTCCCACCGAGGTCACATCGCTCGTCGCGTGCACGGGGACGATGCGTTGCTCGCCTTTGTGATCGATCGAGAGACCTTCGGCCGACAGCTGCTCGATGAGCGGTGAAGATACGTCGACGAGGACCGTCTCCTGTCCGCCCTCCGTGAAGCCAGCGCCGTAGATGCCCCCCATCGCCCCGGCGCCGACGACGGCGATTCTCATGGTGTCACCTCGGGTCGTCGGTTGGCTCTCTCGATCATATTATCCGATAGTACGATACTTCATGACGGAGGCCGTTCAGATCAGGCTCCGGGCTCGACAGCTCTCGAGCGAAGGAGCTCCTCGGCCAGTCCTCGGTCGCGCCGGTCTCGCAACTCGGCGAGCATCGCCTCATCCTTCGCAGCGGGGAGCGCATGATCGTCAACAGTCTGGGCGGTCGAGAGCTCGGGGAAGAGGTTGGCGGCGATGACCCTAAACTGCGCGACACCGCCCAGCGCAAGGGTCTCGAAAGGCCCCGTGTAGCGCCAGCGGCGCGCAAGCCCCTCCTTGACGACCGCGTCCACGGTTTCGGGGGACGCTACTCCCTCCCCCACGAGCCAGAGCGCCTCACGCAACAGCGCAAACTGAAGCCGATTCCACACGAAGCCCGGCACGTCCCGCTCGACAACGACCGGGAGCTTGCCCAGACCGTGCAGGATGGCACAGGCACGCTCCACCGCGTTCCGGGCTGTCCGTGCCCCCACGACCACCTCCACCGGTCGTGTCAAAAGGGGTGGGCTCAGGTAGTGGATGCCGAGCATCCGCTCGGCCGCCCCGCTCGCTTCGCCAAGCGCCGTAATCGACAAGGAAGAGGTGTTCGAGGCAAGCAGCGCACCTGGGAACGTGCGAGCTGCCGCCCGGAGCACCTGCTTCTTCGCCTCCAGCTCTTCGACGATCGACTCGAGGACGAGGTCAGCAAAGCCGCTTGCTTCGGCGACGCTCGAGACGACGGCTACCGCAGCCTTCGCCCCCGTGAGCGTGTCAGCGGGCGCGAGCTGGAACTCCCCGGCTAGGCGCAAAGCAGCGTCGACCCGGGCTGCCGCCTCGCCGGGCCGGCGCGCGATGAAGAGCACCTCATGCCCCGCGAGAAGGAACTCGACGCCGATCTGGGAGCCTGTCTGGCCCGCCCCGATGACAACGACCTTCATGTGAACTCGCCGAGAGGGAGCCGGCGGATGGTGACTCTAGATGGTTGATCGGTAATTGCCGTCGATGCGGGGATGGCTGAGACCAAGCCGGGGACGCCGCCCGTCCGAGCGCGTATCGGGAATACGGGCGAGGAC
>JACCTK010000165.1 GCA_013812465.1 Actinomycetota bacterium | reverse complement strand
CCCAAAGACGGTGTCAGGCTGAAGCCTGACCCCGCGTCAGTACTCGACCCGTTCCAGATACAGGCCCCACGGCGGGGCGGTCAGCCCTGCCTCCGCTCGCGGCCGACCTTCGAGGAGCTTCTCCATGCCATTCGGCGCATCGGAATTGAACTCGAGCATCGTGCCGACGAGCGTTCGCACCATGTGCCGGAGGAAGCTGTTCGCAGTGATCGTGAAGGCCAGGTGCTCACCATCGCGGTCCCACGCAGCCCCGAAGATCTTTCGCACCGTGCCCTCGTGCTCGATCTCCGCAGGCGTGAACGCGCGAAAATCGTGCTTCCCGGGGAGCAGCGAAGCTGCCTCGACGAGGGCCTCGAAGTCGATCGGACGCGGCCAGTGAAGCGCTCGCCGCGCGTCCAGCGGCGCAGGCGCTCGGCGAGTGAATAGGCGGTAGCGGTACGACCGGGAGAAGGCGGAGAAGCGCGCATTGAATCCGTCCGGCGCTTGCTCAGCGGCCACAACGGCCACGTCGTCGGGCAGCGCCGACGTCAGCGCCTCGGCGGCGCGGTCGATCGGCGCGCCCTTTCGCACCCCGACACTCGCGACCTGTCCTCGCGCATGGACTCCCGCATCAGTGCGCCCTGCAACGGCAAGGTCTGCCCATCCGGGATACGTTGCGTCGAGAGCGTCGCGCAGCACCCCCTCGACCGTGCGCTTGTCAGGCTGCCGCGCCCAACCGCGAAAGGCTGTGCCGTCGTATTCGAGGGTGAGCTTGAGGATCATCGCACTGAGCCTCCCGCCATCTCAGCTGCCGATTCGCAGCGCCTCGTTCGCGGAACTTACCGTCAGGCCCGGTTCCGGCCCGCCCCCGATGACGAACACGCGGCCGCCGAGCGCGGCCATGCCGATGCCGTGGCGAGGAGTCGCGAGGTCGTCGAGCCGGACCCAGCGCCGGTCGGCGACCCGGTACGCGAGAACCTCCGCGATCGTTCCGGCGGGCTCCTCGCCGCCGGCTGACACCACGTGCCCGAGAAGGGCAGCTGCGCCCGTGCCGCCGCGTGAATCAGGCACGGGCGCGAGCCGAGTCCAGCGTTTCGCCCCCGGCCGGTACGACTCGAAGTGCAGGAGGTTCGTATCGAGACCCGACGTCCTTCCACCGATCGCGTACAGCGTTCCGGCGAGCGACGTGACTCCCAGATGCTCACGCGCAGTCGGTCCGACGACGATCGACCAGCGTCTCGTTTCGAGGTCGAAGGAGAGCGCGTTTCGGGCGAGTCTGCCGGCGGCGGTCACACCTCCGGCGACGACGATCTTCCCTCCCGCGACGCCTGCGCCGGCCGCGGCACGCGGGAACGGCATGCGGGGAAGAGAGCGCCACTTCCCGCGCTCGAGGACGAAGACGCTCGAGAGCGGCACTCCGGCGACCGTGTAGCCACCGAGCAGGTAGAGCTTCGCCCCTATCCCCACCGCCATCGAGTGATGGACTCCGACAGGGAGGTCGGGCAGCCGGCGCCAGCTGTTTCGAGCCGGGGAGTAGGCGTCCACGCGTCGCGACGCGCTCCTCTCGAGGGTCAGGCCGCCGAGCACGACGATCTCGCTGCCAACCGTCGCAGCCACGACCTCGGTGCGTGGAAGCGGCAGCCGCGTCCTCGTCTCCCACGCGCTCGATGCGGCGGCAGCGAAGGGCGCGAGCACCAGAGCGAGCGCTACGCATGCCACTCTCATTGCACGCAGGCTAGTCATGCAGGATCGACGACGAGCGTCAGGCCCTCGATTGCGCGAACGACGACCTGAGTGCCGGCGTCGCACCCTCCGGCGCAGCGGGCCTGCCAGATCTCGCCCCGGATCCGGATCTGACCTTGGGGCCAGAGATCCGACGAGGCGATTCCGACCTTGCCGACGAGCGCGTCGACTCCCACGGTCGCCTTGCGGCGCTTCGACCACCAGATGAAAAGGCCTGTCTCCGCGATGTCGAGAACCGCGGCGACGACCACCGCGGCCAGGCCCCAAGGCGAGGGGAGAACGAAGATCGCGAGAAACAGCGCGATAAGAACGAGCACGGCTCTGAGGGTACTGCGCCGATCGTCCACCTTGAGATTGGGGTCAGGCTGAAGCCTGACCCCGACAAGCGTAGTGAGATCTGGGGTCTGGCTTCAGCCAGACCCCGCGTGAGACTAGGCCTCGGCGGGAGCCTCCTCCTCGCGCGGGGCGCGAGGAGGCGCGAGCGGCAGAGCCGCGGGCTCGTAGTCCACGAGCTCGAGGTAGACCATCTCCGCGGCATCGCCCTGCCGCGGGCCGAGCTTGACGATGCGCGTGTAGCCACCGGGGCGGTCGGAGAAGCGCGGCGCGATGACCGCAAACAGGCGATGGACGACGTCGTTGGAGCGAAGCGCGGCAAGCGCCTGCCTGCGGGCATGGAGGTCGCCGCGCTTTGCGAGCGTGATCAGCTTCTCGGCGAAGGGCTTGACCGCCTTCGCCTTGGCCTCGGTCGTCTGAATGCGGCCGTGCGCGATCAGGGCGCCCGCGAGATTCGAGTAGAGCGCCTTGCGATGAGCGGGATCCCGCCCGAGCTTCTTTCCTGATCGCTGGTGTCTCAACCGATCGTGTCCTCGCCCTTCAGCATCAGCCCGTGCGCGGCGAGCGCGGAGCGGACTTCCTCGATCGACTTCCGCCCGAAGTTCGGGATCGCCACCAGCTCGTTCTCGGACTTGGAGGTGAGGTCGCCGATCGTCTCGATGCCGACCCGCTTCAGGCAGTTGTAGGAGCGGACGCCGAGCTCGAGCTCCTCGATCGGGAAGTTCTCCATGCCGTGCATGACCGGAGCCTCCACCGTTGTATCGGAGGAGATCTCCCCCAAGCTCTCGAGGTCGAGGTCGGTGAAGATCTGGAGCTGGCGGATGAGGATCTCGGCGGCCTGTCCGATCGCGTCTCGTGGGTCGAGCGACCCATCGGTCGTGACGTCGAGGACGAGCTTGTCGTAGTCCGTGCGCTGACCGACACGTGCCGCCTCGACCTCGTACGCGACCCGGCGCACCGGGGAGAAGATCGAGTCGATCGGAATCACGCCGATCGTGGTCTCGGGCCCTCGGTTCAGCTCGGCGGGGACGTATCCGCGCCCGCGGCCGATGGTGAGCGTCATCTCGAGCTTGCCCTTGTCGGAGACGTGGGCGATCTCGAGCTCCGGATTCAGGATCTCGAGGTCGGCGGGCGCCTCGATATCGGCTGCGGTCACGACGCCGGCGCCCTTCTTCGCGATGTAGACCTCGATCTCCGGCGACGCGCCATGGAGGAGCACGATGAGGTTCTTCAAGTTGAGGATGATGTCGGTGACGTCCTCACGGACTCCCGGAAGCGTCGTGAACTCGTGGGCGACGCCTTCGATCTTCACCGCGGTGACGGCTGCGCCCTCGAGCGAGGACAAGAGCACGCGCCGGAGCGAGTTTCCGAAGGTGTTGCCGAAGCCGCGATCGAGCGGCTCGATCTGGAAGACGCCGCGGTGGTCGTCCGCTTCCTCACGGGCGATCCGCGGAGTCTGGAACTCCATCAAGCTGGTTCTCGTAGCCAAGACGATCCTTTCTGGTTCTGTGTCACACGGGCGAGGCAAGCCTTGCCCCTACGTGTTACTTGGAATAGAGCTCGACGATGAGTGACTCCTGGACAGGAACGTCGATCTCGTCGCGCTCGGGGAATCGGAGCACCTGACCCGTGAGCCCGTCGTGGTCGGCTTGAAGCCAGGGGGCGACCGACGCGGTCAGATCGGTCGCTTCTCGGACCAGCTGCTCGACCGGGCTGCCTGGCCGAAGCGCGATCACGTCGTTCGCCTTCACGCCGTAGCTCGGGATGTTGACGCGGCGGCCGTTGACCTGGAAGTGACCGTGGCGGACGAGCTGGCGCGATTGCGCGCGCGAGCCGGCGAAACCGAGTCGGTAGACGACGTTGTCGAGCCGGGTCTCCAGCATGCGCAGGAGATTCTCGCCCGGAGCGCCCTGGCCGCGGCTGGCCCGCTCGTAGGTGAGGCGGAACTGCTTCTCGAGCAAGCCGTAGTAGCGGCGCGCCTTCTGCTTCTCGCGCAGCTGGAGCAGGTACTCGCTCTGCTTGATGCGGCCGCGGCCGTGCTCGCCCGGTGGATAGCTGCGCCGCTCGATCGCGCACTTCTCGGTCAGGCAGCGCTCGCCCTTCAGGAAGAGCTTCAGCCCCTCGCGGCGGCAGAGGCGGCACTTGGTTCCGAGATCGCGAGCCACTACACGCGCCTCCGCTTGCGCTGGCGAACGCCGTTATGAGCTTGCGGAGTCACGTCCTTGACGCCGAGGATCTCGAGACCCGCGGCCTGCAACGAGCGGATGGCGGTCTCGCGGCCGGAGCCGGGGCCCTTCACGAAGACCTCCACCTTCTGGAGACCGTGCTCCATGCCCTTGCGGGCGACGTTGTCCGCAGTCACCTGGGCGGCAAACGGCGTGGACTTGCGAGATCCTTTGAAACCCGCGGATCCGGCGGACTCCCAGACGATGACGTTGCCCTCGCGGTCGGTCAGGGTCACGATCGTGTTGTTGAATGACGTTTTGATGTGCGCCTGACCTATGGCGATGTTCTTCTTGACCCGGCGCCTCGTGCGACCCCGAGCCGCTGACCTTCGTGGGGGCGCCATCAGTCGCCTCGCGAGCAGATCGTGGCTTCACGCCGCGAAACGCGAGCAGCGCAAGGACGCAGGGAGCGCTCGTACCCGTCGGGTACGAGTACGACTGAGGACGCGGCGATGCGACGCGTTGCAGCGCGCGTGTAGCCGCGAGATGCGAGTGAGTCGACTGCCATCACTTGGACCTCTTGCTGCGGCCGACGGCCTTGGTCGGGCCCTTGCGCGTGCGGGCGTTGGTCTTCGTCCGCTGGCCGCGCACCGGGAGACCGCGACGGTGACGGACACCGCGGTAGCTGCCGATCTCCGTCAGCCGCTTGATCGCGCCTGCGCGGTTACGCCGGAGATCACCCTCGACCTCGAGATCCGAGTCGATGTAGTTTCGAAGCTTCGTCACCTCTTCGTCGGTCAGGTCCCGCACCTTCTCCGAGGGGTCGAGCTCGAGCGTCTTGCAGATCTTCTGCGCGGTCGACTGCCCGATGCCGTAGATGTAGGTCAGCCCGATCTCGAGCCGCTTCTGAGTGGGGAGGTTCACGCCTGCGATACGTGCCATGTGTCGGCTAGCCCTGCCTTTGCTTGTGCCGGGGATTGGAGCAGATCACGATCGTGCGCCCGTGCCGCTTGATCACGCGGCAGCGTTCACACATGGGTTTGACGGACGGACGGACTTTCATCGATACCTCACGTCGCCAGAGAACCGAGCCTTTCGGTCGTTGTTCGACATCTGAGTAGGTGTCACGGTCGAGTCGGACACCTCGGCGGCACAAACGTACGGCCCCGCACCGCGGCCGGTCATCGTAGCACAGCCCTTTTCGGCGCAAGACCGGAATCCGCTCGCGCGAATCCGGTCGCGCGAAAATCCCTGAAGGCGTCCGCTTCGCAGCCGCTGGGTTCGGTGACATCAAACTTCGACGCCTTTCGCCACGCCCACGCGGGGCGTGAGAATGCGCGGCCCGTCGGCGGTAATCGCGACCGTGTGCTCGAAATG
>JACCTK010000158.1 GCA_013812465.1 Actinomycetota bacterium | reverse complement strand
GCCGCTCGAATCGGCGCCCACCGTTTCGCTCAGAGAATGGCTCGAGCAAGACGGAGACGAGCTGGTTAGGGATTTCGATCGTCTCTATGTCCCGCGCAACGACCCTCGGTGGCTACGGAGGAACGCGCTCCTCGCGGCGGGAAATACCGGAAGTCACGAACTCGTCTCGGTGGTGGAGCGGTACGCGAAAGGCGACGATCCGATGCTCCGAGACGCGGCGGAGTGGGCTCTCGTGCGGCTCGCCGAGCGCTCCGCATGACTCGGTCGCCGGGTCGGCGTTGTCTCGCGGTTCTCGTTCACGAGGTTCGGAGCCCTGTTGCCGCGCTAGCGGCGATCGCGGAGACGTACAAGGATCGCCGGCTCGAGGCTTCCGCGCGTGGCCCGCTCGTCGAGCTCGCTGCTGTCGCATGTCGAGGAATCGAGCGCCTGGTCAGCGATGTGTCGACCGCATCGGTGCGATTGGAGGAAGTCGAAGTCGGCCACCTCGTCGAGGAAGCCGCGACGGCGGCCGTGCTGGAAGGCGGAAACGTGCGCGCGGAGGTCGACGCCGACTTGCCTCTGCTCCACGCCGATCCGCTCCGGCTCCGACAGGCGCTGGACAACCTCGTATCGAACGCGCTGCGGCACGGCGGATCCTCCGACGAGGTTCTCATCCGCGCTCGGCGCACGGGAGCCGCGATACAGCTGTCGGTGGTCGATCGAGGCCCGGGGATTCCCCCCGACGAGCAGCAGAGGGTCTTCGAACCGGGTGTCCGCGTGAACGTGAAGCGTTCGGGATCGGGACTGGGACTCGCAGTCGCTCGCGCGATCGCCGAGGCGCACGGGGGAACGGTGACGGTCGAGTCGGTTGCCTCGACAGGAGCGACGTTTACGATCGCACTACCGATTCGCTAACCGGCTACCCGGGCGTCGACGCGATATGTGCGGAGCATCTGACCGGTCTTGTCATGCTCGGAAAGCTCAAAAACCGCGTGAGATCCCTCGATGAAGACGTCGTGCACCGTCGCGATACGGATTGGCAGTCCACCCGCTGTCTCATACACCTCGGCGTACCCAGGTTGCTCGACGACGAGGTACTTAGTCCGGCGGCCGGGTTCGACCCAGATGAAGCCCATGGGGTCGCCGTCCCTAGTGCTGCAGCCCACCATGTCGAGGCGCGGATCGCGTAACCGGCCGCCGTAAAGCCGACCGTAGGCGCCGCCGCACCAGGGACGATTTCCCTCGCCTCGACCCAAGCTATTGTCGCAACCAAACACCACTTGCCGTGAAGCCTGCTCGAAGGTCACGGTTTCGGACTCGACGCCGACCCGCTCGACGGAGGAACCCTCCGGCTGCGCGTCCCAATCTCGTTCGAGGCACGATGCAGATCGCGTCTGGTTGCCACGGTTGGTATGAGAGACGACGCGAACCTTCGTCAGCACGACGTGATCCTGGATGCCTTCGAGCGTGACCGGTGGCGCGGCCGCGTGAGTCCCGTCCATCAGCCGTTTGGGGACCGACGCCTCGTCGGAGCATCCCGCTACGACGCCGAAGGCGAGCGCTACTACGGTCCCGCGGATGACGCCGAAGGGGCGCCGCGAAAATGGCCCGCGGCGCCCCTCGCTCACATCAGGGCTGACTCCAGCCAAGGCGGCGGACGCCGTTGTAGGTCGAGCTTCCTCGGTACGTGCGCGTCCAGACGTTGGTGCCGTACGCCTCACCTTTCGCTTCGATGATCTGGTCAGTACCGTCGGCATTGGGCACGTAGATCATCCCGATATGGTGGTCGCTTGCAAAGGCGTCCATTTTGATCGCGGCCGATTTGGACAGGGGGTAGTTCGGCGCACCAAGCGCAGCCTTGAAGTGCGCAGCCAGGTATGGCCCGTGGATGTGCCGAAGCCTCCACCATTGGTGAAAGGCGGTGCTGTTCTGGTCCTCAGACTCACGCCACACCTTGAAGGTGAAGCCCGAGCAGTCGGGGCCCTCTCCGCCCGTTCCGCCGTTCGCCGTCGGGTCGCCCGGCGAGTCGTCGACGTCATTGTCGTTCCAGCAGCCGCCTGCCCACTGGTAGCCCTCGTTGCGAGCATAGAGAGCGACCGTGATCGAGCCGTCTCGCGTCATGTACGAGGTTGGTGTAGGCGGGTAGTAGTTGCAGTTCTGGGCGATGAACTGCGTGTGGTACGCGCCGGCGGTACCGGCGCCCGCCAAGGCGAACGCGATCGCGAACGCCGCGAAGAACTTCCACGCATGCAGCATCACTCCACCTCCAGGTCGAAGCGGTCGACGAAGAGCCCTGCCGGAGTCGAGCCGAGCTGGTAGAGCGACGACCCCTGGAGACGGAAGCGCGACAGCGGTGCTGTCTCCGCCCAGTCCGCGGAGTCCAGTGAGAAGCGGTTGACCACTCCTCGCCGACTCAGCACGAGGACCACGAACTCGTCCCGATCGTCGTTGATGACGCGCGTCACGAGGACGACCCCAGTGCCATGCGGTTCCGCAAGCTGGACCTCGGCCAACGGTGTCCCGCTCTGCACAACCCAGGAGCGTCGAACTCCGGTACCTCCGACGAGCGCGACACGTACCTCGTCTCCATTGCGCAGGATCACGATCTCGCGACCGTCGGAGAACGGGCGCCCAGTCTCGCCGGCGCTGAGCTGCCCCGAGACGCTGACCGGCTGTCCTTCGCGCTCGGCGGGCATCCACTGGGCCGAGGCGCTCTGCAGCACGACCGGGCCGTCTGGGCCGACTCGAACCTGTGAAGGCCTTCCTGCGATTGCGATCGTTGCCTTGCTCGTTCCTTGAGGAGCGAACGTTCGCAGCAGAGGCTTCCCGTGGGCGCCGGTCGTCTCGAGGACGAAGACCGTGCCGTCCTTGTCGATCGACATGTCCGCAAGCGTCCCGTTGATTTCGAGCGGCACCGAATCGGGTCTTTCCGCCCCCCGCTGCCAGCGAAGGAGACGCTTGTTCGCCTCGTCGAGGACGACAACACCGCCGTCCTCCTCGACGTCGAATGCCGAGCCGCCGATTGGCGTCAGGTTTCTGCCCTGCTCGAGACCCACTTCTGCCGTGCCGCTTCCCCAGGCAGCTTCCGCGACGCGCGCATCGGCTTCACGCTGCCCGCCGAAGCTATGTGCTCCGAGCACCACATCGATGCTCCTTCCGAGCGGACGGCTCCGTTGAGGAGCCGCCGAGCCTCCCGCCGGCGTCGAGGTCGAGATGCCTGCGCCCTCGCTCCGAAACACGGCGTAGTAGGAGAACCCGGCCGAAGCGCCTGCGATGGATTCCGGGAGACGCGCGACGTAGCGGCTGTCGGACGCACCTCGCTCTGCGCGCATCGCGATCTCCTGGAAGGCTCCGGTGTCGCCGGCTCTTGCGAACACCGCGCCCTCGACGCTGCAGGGGGTGTCCGCTTCCGCCTCGGAGAGCGCACAGTAGACGTCGTAGCGCAGCGCGATCTCCTCGTCGCGAGTGGTGAGTAGCGGCGGAAGGTGCGTCGCCTCGAGCAGTGGACGTTCTGCCTGTTGAACAAGACGATGGGCCAGAGCCGTGCCAGCGAGGGCGACTGACAGGATGCCCGCGAGGGCGCCGGCAAGTACGCCCGCAGTCCCGGATATCTTCGAATGAGAGGATCGAATCTCGTCCATTCGCGCTCCTTGTTGTCGATTGGGACAACCGTAGCGCGCGGCAACGGGCGAAGGCTTCCGCGATGCCGATTTCGGCAACGTTTTGTCGTACTCTTGTGAAGAATCAGCTGCGCGTCGGAACGCGGCTCGTGTCGCGCTGGAGGCGACGAGCCCGCTTTGCCACAGCATTCCGTAGCCGTTGAGGCTCGAGCACGATCGTCTCGCCCCGATCGGCCAGCACTTCCGAGAGGAGCCACTCTTCGGTCTTGTACGGCACGTCCGCGATCGCCGATCCGTCTGTAAGCGGACGTGCGCCTCGCTCGAGCTTCCATCGAGCGATGAGCGGAGAGTGATGCAGCCGCGCCACGCGAGGGTTCGTGAGATAGGACGGATCGAAACCCTCCCGGGGCTCGAACCGCTCGTCCGTGAGGCGGGCGGAGCGCATGCGGTCGAGCCGAAAAGTGCGCGCCGCGTCAACCGTCCGATCCCATGTGTGCACCCGCCAGACCGGTAACTCCCGCTCGATCGTGTACGGCTCCACCTGACGCATCGAGGGGCTCTCGCTTCCTTCCTTCAGGTACTCGATCTCGACCACCCGACGCTTCTCGGCGGCCTCGCTCAGCACTTTCACGAGCGCCTCCTCGTCCAGCGCCACGCGCGGCTCGGGCGTCGCAGCGAGGTCGAAACGTCCGAATGTCTCCTCGAGCTTGCGGCGCACGCGCTTCAGCTGCGTGTGGGCGTCGGCGGCGATCGTCGGGCCGACGTACTCGATGGCGAGGCGGATCGCGCGCGCCTCGAGGGGGGTGAGCTTCGGCGGCCGGCGGAACACGTCCCCGTACAGTTCCTTGTCGACCCTCACCACATCGCCCTCATGCATCGCGTACACCGCGTAGCACCCGCCTCCGAAGTTCACGAGGTTGAGGAGCGAAAGATGATCCTGGAGCTCCTCGAGCGGGATGGAGATGCGGCCGGCGAGCTCGGCCGCGTCCAGCACCGCGGCCGGCTCCTCTCCGCACGCCGCCAGGAGTTGAGCGAGCAACGCCTGGAGGACACCGAAGCGCTCGGGCGCAACCGGCCCCACAGGGCGCTCGGAAGGCGGATGTCTCGGGTCACGGCGCTTCGCCCCGGCCGGCACGGGCGCCTCGCCTCCGTGCGACTCGACGAGCGCGGTGAGCCCATCGGCGACCGCGCCTCGGAGCTCCTCGGGCTCGAGGGCGACCGCGCGGCCGTTCTGGCGAAGCACCCAGCCCGCAAGGAGATCGACGTTCGCGAATGCAGTCTCGAAGACGCCGTCCTCGACCGAGCCAGCGTCGGAGAGTGTGCGCTCCACCCACCAGGCGGTGTCGTCGGAGACCGCGATCTGCGCAGTCCCCACCGTCTCTCCGATCTGCCACGGGCGCGGCACCCGGTGTTGTTCGACGTTGAAATCCGCAGGAACGCGGAAGTCGCGCTCGCGCCTGGTCGCGAAGCGAATGTCGCCGCGAATTCGGGACACCTTGAAAGTTCGCACAGTGGCACGGTCGAGGTCCTGGCCGATCACGTACCAGTTTCCGTCGTCCAAGCGGAGCGCGTACGGGTTCATGACGCGATCTCCGGGTCGTGAGCGCTTGGGGCTCCAGTAGCCGAAGCGGACCGTGCGCTGCTTCGAGATCGCGGACTCGAGCTTCGACAACCGGCCGGCCAGCTCGGGCGAGTAGTCGGGCGCGCTCACGCGGACGCGCTCAGCCGTGTCGGTCGGCGGCTCCGAGAATCCCGTGCGGCCGAGCGCGAGGTTCTGCAGAGCCAACCGGAACGGCTCGGCGTATGCGAACTTGCCCTCGAGGTAGTAGAGCGCGGTCTGGAGCGCTGCGAGCTCCCCGTCGTCGAGCTCGAGGCGGTCGAGGAAGTAGTGCTCCGAGCGGAGCGTGTAGAGCTCTTCACCGGTGAACTCGTCGCGCTGGGATTGAAGCGGAACGCCAAGAGCGGTCAGCTCCGCGCGATCCGAGTAGAAGCGGCGGGCGAAAGCCTCGTCCGACATCTCGCTGTAGCCCTCGACGTTCGATTTGACGTCCCTGGCCGTCAGCGGACGGCGCTCGGCCATGAGGAAGGCGACGAGCGAAAGCTGGCGGATGAGCTTGTCAGCGTCGTGCGACATGCGCCCTGCGAGCTTAGCGTTGTTGGCGCAAGACCGGATCCGCTCGCGCGGATTCCAGTCGCCCGAGGCGAACCCCTTCTTTTCGCAGACCGGAATCCGCTCGAGCGGATTCCGATCGCGCGATTGGAAGTCTCGGGGTGTGAAGTCGGCTGCTGGACTCACCCCGCTACTCCCGCTGGCTGAAGTCAGCTACGCGGGTCTCGGTCTACAGCGTCAGGCGGCGGCAGCGGCCGCGTGCTGCTCGAGATGCTGATGGGAGGGGCAGTAGTCCCTGCTCGGAAGCGGCGTGCGTTGACACGCCTTGCCCTTGCGGGTCGTCGCGTGGCAGCGCGACACCCCTCCGTCGAGCATGCCCGCCTCGATCTGGTGCTCGATGAACGCAGTGGCTGCGCCCACACCTTCGCGAACGGCCCAGGCGACCTGCGCCTGCGCGGTGATCGGGAAGTAGCGCCTGATGTCCGCGAAGAGGGCGCGGTCGGGTCGCGCGAAGTAATGAGGATCCTCGGCGAGCCGCTCCATTGTCTGCTCGCACTCGCAGAGCACCGCGCGCCGGTATTCGAGCTGCGTGCTTCGATCGGCATACGGGTCGATCAATGACTTGATCGAGCGGTAAATCGCTCGCGAGTATTGATACATACAGGAGCGTAACTGCGCGATGTGGTCTTCCAAATGAACGCTCCAGCTCTCGGAGGATCGCTCTCGGTAGGCGGATAAATGACTGCTCTGAAGCCCCGCAGCGGGGAGTGTAGCGTCTTTCCGACCGTGTTACAAAGTCTGGGTCTTCAGTCGTCGCACTAGACAACAAACGGCCGCGTTCAAGGCACGATCCGGCGCACGGTGGCGGTGCGGGCGAATCTGCGTGCGCGCGCGAGATCGCTCGTCGCCTCGGCCTCGGATCCGTACAAGCCGGCGAACACCAGCCAGTATCCAGGGTGCAGGCTCGCGAACTGCGACGAGTCCAGGATTCCCACCGCGAGCCCGCGTTTGGCGGCGTTCCGCGCCCGCAGCACGGCAACCTGTCGGCCGCCGGTCTGTGGAAGCGTCGCGAGCGCGATCGTCCAGCCGTCATCACCAGCGGGCCAGTCCGCGATGCCCGCGGCAGCTCCCTGCGAGGGAGGTGGGAGTGTGGTGGACGCGGGAAGGGTCGCGAAGCCGCCTGTCGCGGTGACGAGCTCGGCCGTGTCATTGCCGCCATTCGTGGCGGCGACGGCCAGCGCGGCGCCGGCGAGCGCGACGAGGAAAGCCAGCGTCGCTCGGATGACCCAACCCGAACGAAGCCCTCGGCGCGCGCCGATTGCGCCGGGGCCGGGGAGACGCACGCCGCATTCGAGGCAATATTCCTGACCCGCAACCGCGTGCGCGCCACAACGGGGACAGCCGTTCAGCGGGCGCCTCGGTCAGGCCCAGTCCCGGCTGTGGCTTCGGCCATGGGTCGGCCACAGGTCGCGCAGAAACGCGCTCCCAGCAAGAACGGCGCTCCGCAGACGCAGGTCGCAGATCCTCGGCGCAGTCGCGAGCTGCCATCGAGGAGCGCGTCGATCTCGTGGACGCGAGCCTCCATGGCGACGAGCTCCGCACAGCGCTCGACGACAAGGCCCGCGTTGAAGCGGTCTCGCTTGTACATCTCGAGCGCCAGTCCTCCGAGGTCCCGCAGGCGCTCCTCGCGCACCACGAGCAACGACTTGCGCTCCCGCCGAAGCTCTCGCGGGACGGGTGGAGTGGGAGCAGCGCGAGCCGGCGCGCTCGTGGTCTCCCGTTGCCTCGGCACAGGCTCTAGCCTAGATGCTTGATCGGAGTTTCACGGGGGGATTGCTCGCCTCGTAGACGTAATCCCTGCGTTCTCGCTTCACCGTCTAGAGCTGGAGGACGACGAGCCGCTCCTCGGTCATCTCGCGAATCGCGTACGCTGGCCCCTCGCGCGTGTTCCCCGAGTCCTTGACTCCGCCGTAGGGCATCTGGTCGGCGCGGAACGTAGGCGCCTCGTTCACGGTCACACCGCCGGACTGAAGCTCGTGCGCGGCGCGGAGCGCGGCCTTGACGTCGCGGGTGAAGACACCAGCCTGCAGCCCGAAGCGGGTGGAGTTGGCGAGCTCGATCGCCTCGTCGAGCGTGTCGAAGGGTGTCACGGTGCAGAGAGGTCCGAACACCTCCTCGCGCGAGACCTTCGCATCCCGAGGAGCCTCGGCGACCACGGTCGGCAGCAGGAGCTCACCCTCGAGCTCCCCGCCGGTCAACACCTTGGCGCCTTCGCTCTTCGCCTCCTCGATCCAGTCGAGGATCCGGTCGCGGTCGGACCCGGAGATCA
>JACCTK010000154.1 GCA_013812465.1 Actinomycetota bacterium | reverse complement strand
CGTCAATTACGGCGCTAAGGCAACCTTCACGCTCGCGGTTCCAAAGGGAACGCAGGTCAGGGCAGTCTTCCCGCGCTCGCAAACCGGTCCCTGCTATCTCTCCGGCACGAGCAACTCGCTTCGCACGTGACCAACGGCCTAGGCTCATCTCGCGCAATCGACCTCGGCGGCCGCCTGCTAGCTAACTGCGAGAGCGTCGTGCACGGCAAGACCGGCGAGATCCGGCTCGTCCTTTCGGCGCTCATGTGCGGCGGCCACGTGCTGCTCGAGGACGTCCCAGGAACGGCGAAGACCGTCCTCGCCCGTGCCATCGCCGGAAGCTTGGAGGGGGCGACGAACGCGCGCGTCCAGTGCACACCGGACCTGCAGCCAACCGATGTCACCGGCCTCTCCGTGTTCAATCAGAAGGAGCGCGACTTCGAGTTCCGCCCTGGGCCCGTGTTCGCGAACGTCGTCCTCGTCGACGAGATCAACCGGGCGATGCCGAAGACGCAGTCGGCGCTGCTCGAGGCGATGGCGGAGCGGCAAGTTACGACTGACGGCGTCACTCGCGCGCTTCCCGATCCCTTCCTCGTCCTCGCCACCGAGAATCCGATCGAGCAGGAGGGCACTTTCCCGCTTCCCGAAGCGCAGCTCGATCGCTTCTTCCTGCGGACGGCGCTCGGCTACCCGGGTGAGGAGGACGAGCTTCGGATTGTCGAGGAGCAGCTGCGCGTGCACCCGCTCGAGCGTCTTCGTCCGGTCGTGAGCCTGGACGAGGTCAGCATGATTCGAGCGGCCGTGCAAGGGGTCTACATCGACCCGCTGCTCCGGCGCTGGGCGATCCGGCTCGTGCGCGCGACGCGCGAGGCGGAGGGCATCGCGATCGGGGCGTCCGTGCGCGGCAGTCTCGCCCTCGAGCGCGTCGGGAGGGCGTGGGCGCTCCTCTCGGGGCGCGAGTACGTGACACCGGCAGACATCGAGCAGCTCTTCCTGCCGGTCGTCATGCACCGGATCGTGTTCACGCCGAGCTTCGTCGCGGGCGCGCGCGAGATCGGCTGGGAGGCCGCAGCACTCGAGTTCCGGGAGCAGTGCCTCGGCCTCGCTCCTCCGCCGGGCGTCGGTCTCGAGCTCGAGGCGACCGCCGCCTCGTAAGTGAGCGGCGTCACCTTCCCGCTCGTCCCGCGCCGGCGGGTGCTCGGACTCCCATTCGGGGGTCTCCACAGCGCGCGCCGCGGCGTCGGCTCCGATGTCGCCGGCTCCCGCCCCTACCAGCCGGGCGACGACATCGACCGCATCGACTGGAACGCCTCGGCCCGACTCTCGCTCGCCCGCGGAAGCGACGAGTTCGTCGTCCGCGAGCACTTCGCCGAGGAGGCACCGCGCGTGGTCGTCCTCTGCGACCGGCGCCCTTCGATGTCGCTCTTTCCGGAACGTTGGCCCTGGCTGCGAAAGCCTGAGGCGATCCGGCAGGCGATCGGCCTGATCGGGGACAGCGCGGTCGCCGCCCGCGGTCTCCTCGGCTACTTCGACGAGGCCGACGGAAACATGCTCTGGCGCCCCCCACGAAGCGAGCGTGAGCTCGGCCGGCTCGAGCTCGAGCGGCCCTTCGGCGCGCCCGAGGACACGCTCGCCCGCGGCCTCGGCCACCTCGTTGAGCAGCGACGCGACCTTCCCTCAGGCACCTTCGTCTTCGTTCTCTCCGACTTCCTCGAGCAGCCGAGCCGCGACGACTGGCTGTGGGCACTCGAGCGCCGGTTCGAGATCGTCCCGGTCGTCATCCAGGACCCGCTCTGGGAGCAGAGCTTCCCGGACGTAAGCGGGACGGTCGTGCCCTTCCTGGACGCCGTCGGCAGCCGCCTCGGTCTCGCCGGCCTGACCTCCCGCGAGGTCATGGCGCGTCGGGAGGCGAACGAGCGCCGCCTGCGCGAGCTGGTGCGGAAGCTCCGCTCCCTTGACATGGAGCCCGTGCTCCTCTCCTCGCACGCCTGGCGCGACATCGTCGACGCCTTCCTCACTTGGGCCGACCAACGGCTGCTCACGCGAGGGCGGCGATGAAGCTGCGACTCGCCGTCGCCGGAGCGCTGGTCGCGCTCACGTTGCCGACTTCCGGCTGCAGCGTCAGCGACGACAGCGACGAGCCCGTCCTTCCAACCGGCCGCGCGATCGGCACAAGCCGCTCGATCGTTCCCACCACGCATCTCTTCGCCGACTCGGTGACGGCGCGGCTCGACATCCTTCTCGACCGCCGGCTGCTCGACCCCGACCGGGTTGACCTGAAGACGAGTTTCGCCCCCTACGAGGAGGTGGGAGCGAAGAGGTTCGAGCGCAGAGACTCCGGCCCGTACACGCGGCTTCGCTACGAGTTCACGCTTCGCTGCCAGACGATCGCGTGCGTCCCGGAAACGCTCGACATCGCCCTCGGACCGGGCGGCGCAAGGGGCGAGCGGCGGACCTTTCGGCTCGCGCCGGCCGACGTCCTCTACGACGATCCGGAAGGCGAGCTACCGCCCGTCCTTCGGAGCGTCCCCTGGCCGTCGCTCACCTCTGTTTCGCGTATCAGCGTCGCCGAGGTGCAGTCGGAGTTCCCGTTTCGGTCGTCGCCCGCGATCCTGCCCTCACCCTCACACCGTGTCGCTCCCTGGCTCCTCGC
>JACCTK010000148.1 GCA_013812465.1 Actinomycetota bacterium | reverse complement strand
ACTCGCGACTCTCCGCGGGGAACGCGAAGTCGACCACGTCCGGGAAACGCTCGCGCGCATCCTCGAGGTAGGGCTCGAACACGTCTTCGCGCCCAGAGCGTTGCCAGCCCACGCCCACGACCGGGCTGTCCTCCCAGATTCTCAAGCCGATGTACGCGAGCACCGTGCGTTGCGAGTAGGTCTCGACACCCTGCGGCCGCTCGTCTCCGCGGACCCCGAGGAAGCGAACGAACTGCTCGAGCGAGTCGGCTCGGATAGCAGTGACGCCGCCTCCGACGACGAGCACCAGCGCAAGGAGCGCGAGGAACCGGCGGGGGGAGGGCTCGAACCGACCTCGAGGGGCGATCGCCAGCGCCAGCGCGCCGAGCGCGAATCCGCCTGCCGCCGCGACGGAGCCCGCGAGCATCAGCCCGAGCGCGCCGGCGACGAGGGCGGTGCTCCAAAGCGCCGAGGCGGGAAGACGCGTCCGCAGGCAGAGGATCCCGGTGGCGGCGAGCGCCGCGGAGACTGCGCTGAGCGCGGCAAGGTCGTGATGCCCGAGGAACGACGGCTGGCGCCAGCCGGCGTTCCAGGCGTCGAAGACGTCGAGGCCGAAGAACTGCACGAGGGCGACCGCGGACGCGAAGGCCGACCAGAGCACGAGGCTCCCGAGCACGATCATGAGGTCTCGAGTCCGTCGAATCAAGAGCGGCACGGCGACGGCGAGGAGCGCGTATTCGACGAGCTTCGCGTAGCTGACGAGGTGATCCTCGAACAGCGCATCGTCGACCGAGTCCGGGCGCAAGGCCTGGAAAGCGAGCCAGAGGAGAAGCGCCGTGCCCGGGATCCACAGAATCCGACCCGGACCCAGGCGAGACGTGCCCTGCCTCACGGCAAGAACAGCCGCCGCGACGACGACGACGAGGACGGCGAGGTCCGAGAGGCGAACATCTAACGAGGTCGAGCCGAGATCGATTGTGAGCTCGAGCTGGTACCTCTCGTGGAGGAAGAGAAACGGAATCGCGAACGCGAGCAGGAGCGCGCCGGCGGCGTCGCGGTCGACGAGAACGCGGAGGCTTCGCACTCGGACGCTGACTCTAGACTCAGCCATCTAGCGATGGCCTCCCGAGTCTTCTGGCGTCGGTCCGCGACGGCCGCGTGGATCTACGCCGCGGTCGTCCTCGGGATCCTGGGCACGGTCGTCGCGGCGCGCGTCCTGGGCCTGCAGGAGTTCGGCGTCTATGTCACCGCGCTCGCGGCGGTCGGCTTCTTCCAGGTGCTCCTCGACCTGACGGTGGAGGAGCCCCTCACGAAGTTCGGATTTCGCTACGTCGTCGCGGAGGAGTGGGGAAAGCTCCGCCGGCTCTTCGTCAAGGCTCTGCAGGTCAAGTTCGCGGGCGGCGTGCTCGCTGCGCTGGCATTGGCGCTCCTGGCGCCTGTGGCGGACACGATCTTCGGCGCGGAAGGCCTGGCCGTCCCGATTCTCGTAGGCGCGCTCATGCCACTGGTGCAGGCGACGGAGAACGTCGGCGCGACCGCGCTCCTGCTCCGCGGCCGCTATGACCTACGCGGCGCGTATCAGACGTTCGCGATGGCATTACGTCTCAGCGCGATCGCCATCGCAGCCCCGTACGGCGTCACGGAGACGTTGGCCGCGATGGTGGTGGCGCAGGCGATCGCCACCCTGGCCGTGTCCGTCGTCGGCCTGCTGGCCTTCCGGCGCTTTCCTGCGGCCCCGTCTCGCCCGCTCGGAGATGAGCGGCGCGAGGTGATCTCGTTCACGCTCGCCTCGAGCGTCGGCACCGGGGTCGTCTCGCTGCGGACCGCGCTCGTCCCGCTCATGCTCGGAATCGTCGCGGGACCAACGCAAGTCGGTCTCTTCCGGATCGCCCAGACGTCGCAGACCGGCCTCTCTGCGGCCAGCTCACCCGCGCGGCTCGTCCTCCTCACCGACCAAACGCGAGCCTGGGAGCGCGGTAGGCAAAGGAGCGTCCTCGCGGGCCTTCGTCTGTACACGCTCGTCGCCGTCGGCCTGATGGTGGTCGCGGCGCCCGTGCTCCTGCTCGCGATGCCGTGGCTGGTCGAGACGATCTTCGGGAGCGAGTACTCGGGCTCGGTGGACGCCGCCCGCATCGTTCTCGTCGCGGGGGCGATCCAGTTCGCGCTCGGCTGGTCGAAGTCGCTGCCGGTGACCATCGGGCGGCCGCGCCTGCGGATCGTCACGCATGGGCTGGAGGCGCTAGTTGTCATCCCGCTGGTCGCGATTCTCGGGGCCGAATGGGGGGCGACTGGCGCCGCCATCGCGGTGCTAGTGGCGACTCTCGTGTACGCGCTCACCTGGGGTGTGGCCATCGCGCGCCTTCGAGTCGACGTCGCGGCGCACGAAGGAGCTCTGACTCCGTGAAGATCCTGATCGTCTCGGGCATCTGGCCCCCCGATGTCGGTGGGCCAGCGAGCCATGCCCCCGAGCTCGCCAAGTTCCTGCTCGGCCGCGGGCATGCGGTCGAGGTCGTGACGACCGCGGATGTCCCACCTGCGAGGCAGCCGTACGAGATCCGCTGGGTGGATCGGGCGGCCCCAGCAGGTGTGCGACACGCGCGTGTCGCGGCCTGGATCCGGGAGCGCGCGACCCACGCGGACGTCGTGTACGCGACCAGCATGCTCGGCCGTGCGGTTCTTGGCTCGTCCCTCGCGCGTCGGCCGGTCGTCGTCAAGCTCGTCGCGGACGAGGCCTACGAGCGGGCCCGACGGTGGGGGCTGTTCGACGGGGATCTGGACGCTTTTCAGCGCTTCGGCGGCGGGCCTCGCGTCAGGTTGCTCCGGCGGGCGCGTGATCGCGCGCTACGCCGTGCCGCTCATCTGGTCTGCCCGAGCGGGTATCTGGCGAAGCTAGCTGTCAGCTGGGGCGTGCCGCGCGAGCGGGTCACGGTGCTGCCGAATGCTGCTCCCACGCTTCCGTCCCTGCCTGAACGCGAAGAGGCGCTCTCGCAGCTCGATATCGAAGGCCCGCTGCTGGCGTTCGCCGGTCGGATCACGAAGCAGAAGGCGCTCGAGGTCGGACTCGAAGCTCTCGCTTGTGTCGAGGGCGTGTCTCTGGTGATCGCCGGCGATGGCCCCGATCTTCCCGACGTGCGACGGGCGGTTGCGGAGCTCGGCCTCGAAGGGCGCGTGCGTTTCCTCGGGGCACTCGAGCGCGAGGGGGTGCTCAAAGTGTTCCGCGCTGCCGACGCGTCGCTCCTCACCTCGTCGTGGGAGAACTTCCCGCACACGGTCGTGGAAGCCCTCGCCGTGGGGACGCCGGTGATCGCGACGGCCGTCGGAGGAGTGCCGGAGCTCGTCCGCGACGGCGAGAACGGCCTGCTCGTCCCAGTTGGAGATCCAGAGGCGCTGGCCGCCGCGATTCGACGCCTGGTCGGCGAGCCTGGCCTTCGAGAGCGCTTGGCGGCGGCAGCTGCGCCCTCGGTCGATCATCTCAGGCCGGACGTTCTCTATCCTCGCTTGGAGGCAATCCTGCAGGAGGTCGCGCGGTGACCGGGGATAGTCGGCCGCGCGTGCTCTTCGTCGGGCGGGGAAGGATCAGCTTTCCGCTCGGGCGCGGTCTCGAGCGGCGCTTCGAGGCGCTCTCTCGCGAGCTCGACTGGCGCCAGCTCGGAACCGCCGTTGACGGAAACCCCTCGTGTGATCCACGACTCGTCCTCGTGCGCCCGTTCCCGCTCAGGCTGCTCGACGGGCCCTTGTACTACCTGCGGCTCCCGCGGCGGATCGCCCGGGAGCTGCGCCGCTTTCAGCCGGACGCAGTCATCGCGCAGGGAGCGCAGGAGACGGCGCTCGCGCTTCTCGCGCGACGCCTGGCGAGATCGCGCGCCGCGGTGATTCTCGACCTGCACGGCGACTGGCGCGCGCCGACCAGGCTCTACGGCTCGAGGGCCCGCCGCCTTCTCGACCCGCTCGCGGATGCCCTCGCTCGGCGCGCACTTCGCGATGCGGATGGCGTGCGGACGATCAGCGCGTACACGACCGAGCTCGTGCGGGCGGAAGGGATCGAGCCTGCGGCCGAGTTTGCCGCGTTCATGGATCTCGAGCCGTTTCTGGCAAATCCGGTGGTTCCGCTCCCGAAGACGCCGCGAGTGCTCTTCGTGGGCGTGCTCGAGCGCTACAAGGCGTTCGACGTGCTGGCCGACGCCTGGCGTCGAGTCGTCGTCTCGGCGCCGGAGGCCGTGCTTCACGTCGTCGGCCAAGGCGCCCTCGCGCCCGTCGCCGAAGGTCTCGTGGAGGAGCTGCCGGAGCGAGTCGAGTGGAGCCCGTCCATGACTGCCGAGGACGTTGCTGCCGCGCTCGATTCTGCGACGCTGCTGGTTCTCCCGTCTCGCTCGGAGGGAATGGGGCGGGTGGTGATCGAGGCGGCTGTGCGTGGCCGCGGCGTGGTGGGAACCCGCGTCGGCGGGATCCCAGACGTCGTCGCGGACGGTGAGTCTGGCGTCCTCGTTCCTCCCGACGACGCGGACGTCCTCGCGGAAGCGCTCGCGCACGCGCTCTCGGATCGCGCGCTCGCGGAACGCCTCGGCGCCGAGGCGCGTATACGGGTAGAGCCATGGCTGGCGACGCCCCAGGAATATGCACGGAAAGTCCGCGACCTCGTCGACAAGGTCGTCACGTCCGGCACAATCAGGTGATCCCACGCCGACTGGTTGTCCTGGTTCTCGGAGCCGCTGTCATCGCGGCAGGCCTTGCCTCGTCGGCCTCGGCCGCGCTCTTCTTCCTCTTCAAGCCGACCACGGCCGACGCCGGCGAGCTTGTCACGGTGCGTCTCGGCGGAACCCCGGTCAACTTCACGCTGGAGCAGCGGGAGAAGCCGTTTCGAAACGGTATCCGCCTCTACTTGGTTCCGAGCGGAGCCGCCGAGGAGGTCTCCTCACGCTTCGACCCGCGGCTCCACTTCATCGGACGGATCGTTCCGGACAGGAACAGTCGCGGGATCGTCACATTCAGGGTGCCACCGCTCGGCAGCGGAGCCTACGCGCTTGCCTCGTGGTGTCCGGCGTGCGCAAAGAACAGCTTCGGTCGGACCTTCTTCGTGCAGACGGTCCCGAAGGTGTCCCGCTACCGACGCTGGATGGGCTTACGCGTTCAGATGCCTTCGGCGAGGGAGACGTGTCCCGTCTCGGAAACAGGCACGTACAGCAACGGCTTGCTCTCCACGACGGTACCGCCCGGCGGCGTTCTCTCCACGCGAAAGGAGGCAGACGGACTCTCTCAGAAGCTTGGCTGGCTCCCGCACCGGAGATTCCCCGACTCGCTCGCGGTACGAGGGGAGCGTCTCGATGCGCCATCTCCTCCGATGAAGGTGCTGGGGGTGAACTGGGGGTACGCGTCGTCGGGACCGGGCGCGAAGGGCAGTTGGGCGAGTGCAGTCAAATTCCCGAGCGAGGGCTGCTGGAGGATCAGCGGGCGAGTGCAGGACATCAGCCTCTCCTACGTCGTGAAGGTCGTCGCCGACTCGTAGACGCCTTCGCTCCGCTCGGTTTTAGCCCTCGTCGCGGGAAATCCCCTTCGCTCTCAGCGCCGCCTCGCCCGCGCGCGGATCTGCTCCTCGAGACCGGATGTCCGCTCGGCCAGGCCGTCCACGTCCGCGTCCTCCGCGGCAGATGTCGTGGACGGGGTTGCATGCTTGCCAAGGCTCCGCTCGAGCGAGC
>JACCTK010000129.1 GCA_013812465.1 Actinomycetota bacterium | reverse complement strand
CTCGAGACGTCGCTCGGCGCGCGCACGCTGGCCCTCGGCCCCGATTACCGCGTGAAGCCGGATGCCGACTTCTACGCCGAGGCGCGCGCGCTCCTGGGCGAAGCCGCGCTCGCCTAGTGCGCAGACCAAAATTCCGCTAGCGCGAAACTTTCGTCGCGCGAAAATCCCTAAAGGCGTCCGCTTCGCGGCCGCGGTCGCCGTGCTCCGCTCTTCAAGATCTCCTAGCTGCGCGCGTCGTGCTCGAGCCGCTGCCCGACGCTCGCCAGGACCTTGATCGCGATCCTCGGCATCGTCTCGACGACCCGCCGGAAGGCGCGATCGGTCACCACGAGGACTCGCACCGGTGAGGTCGCGGTCACGGTCGCTGTGCGCGGGGTATGGGTAAGGAGCGCGATCTCGCCGAACCAGTCTCCGCCGCTCAGGTCTGCGAGCTTCTTCTCACCCTTCGTCACGCGGGCTGTTCCTTCGACGAGGACGAAGAACTCTCGCCCTGGCTTGCCCTCGCGGGTGAGGACATAGCCGTCGCGCAAGTCGAGCTCGTCCGCGCTCAGCGCGACCTCGCGGAGCTCCGCCTTCGAGCACCCTGCGAAGAGCGGTACGCGTTTCAGGAGCTCGATCTTGGCGTTCTTGCCGAGGGCCATGAACGCGATCCTATTACGGCCTGCGCGCGATTGGAACCCTGGCCCGTTGGCACAGGTGACTGTCCTGGATCGGAGGACAAACTGTGTCCGATTCGCCGGCCATGGTGCGATTCGCCTTCGGAGAGTGGAGTCCGCACGTCGAATAGGGAAAGGGGTCTGAGGTGAGGGTATATCGGAGACGTATCGTCCGTACTGCGGCTCTGACTGGGACTTGTGGCGCTCGCCGTCCTTGCGGTGATCCCGAGCGCGGCAGCAAGCGCACCCCAGCCGACAGCCGATCCGGCGTTGGCGAACGTGGACACGCTCGCGCGGGCCAAGAGCGTCGACCTGTCCAGTGTTCCTAAGATCAAGACGTATCTGCGCTCGCTCGGGATCGATCCCAGCCGAGCCGTGATCCAGCGTGGCGTACGAAACTACGCCGGGCCGAATTGCCCCGGCTTTGCCTGGAACTGCACGGCTGCGAGGGGCGTAGTCGTCCAGATGGCTCAGGCCGGTCAGAACAAGTTCGAGTGCAGCCCGTCCGGGGATCCAGGGCCGATTTCGTGCACGGTGTTTCAGGAGAACGAGGACGGCTCGAATCGCGCGACGTGCCGGGAGAGCAGCGACGTCAATCCAGTGGTTCTCAGCTGTGTCGTCGGGCCAATCGGGGAACCCTGGGGGTCGCCCGAAGGGCCTCACCCGCCGAGTGCGCGAGCTCGTCGGCGACGACGGCGAGGTTATCGCTGAGTACATGCTCTCTGTCATGACCGATGAGATGCAAAGGACTGTCGACCGAATGGAGGCTGCAAAGTGGCTCAGCGACCGGGGCTTCGGCAAGGCGGTTCAGGCGGTGGACCTAGACGTCGAACACCACACGTCGTTCGACCTGACGCGATGGCTCGACCTGACAAAGCTCTCCGTAGCGGACCTCGATACGGTCATTGAGATCCTCGAGAAGGCGGAGTCGGACGAGGCCAGCGAACTCCTGGTTGAGCGAGAGCCTCCCGGGCAGTTGACACCAGTGCCTCCTCGCGGCCACTGAATGCCGGATGACCACCGTCCGCAAACCCAGTCGGCCGCCGGGAGGTCAACAGTGGGCAGTTCGTTTAAGAAGAATCGGTTTCTCAGGCGCGAGTCTTAGATGTGCATCACACGCAGCTAGCCGCTCCCGGGTCAAGGGTGGGCAGTCGTTTGGAAAGAACCGGGTTGTGAAGGGCGAGTCTTAGATGTGCCCGTGCGCTCCTCCCAGTCGGCTCCCTGCCGAGAGGAGGAGCGGCGCGGCTCCCTGTCCTTCGCCCGCGCGAGGTTGCAAGTGTCACGTGTTTGACACACACTTGCCGGGTGGGGGTACAGAAGAACTCCGACGCGGTAGTCGGGAGCGAGCGCGCCGGCTACCAGATCGAGGCGCTCATTGGCCGTGGGGGGATGGGCGCCGTCTACCGTGCCGAGGAGCTGGGCCTCGGGCGCAAGGTCGCGCTCAAGGTAATCGCTCCCGAGCTTGCCGAAGACAGTCGCTTCCGCGAGCGCTTCCTCCGCGAGTCGAGAATCGCTGCCTCCCTCGACCATCCCCACATCGTCCCCATTTTCAAGGCCGGAGACGAGGACGGCGCCCTCTTCCTCGCCATGCGCTACGTCGAGGGGACCGACCTCGCGAAGCTACTGCACGAAGGCGGCGCGCTCGCTCCGCGCCGCGCGATCGACCTTCTCGAGCAGGTCGCAGAGGCCCTGGACGCGGCCCACGAGAAGGGCCTCGTACATCGAGACGTCAAGCCGTCGAACGTCCTGATGGCCTTCGCGGCCGGCAAGGAGCATTGCTACCTCGCCGACTTCGGTCTGACCAAGCGCACCGGCTCTCTCAGCGGCATCTCCGCGCCCGGAGACGTCGTTGGCACCCTCGAGTACGTCGCCCCCGAGCAGATCACGGGCGGCGAGGTTGACGCCCAGGCCGATCTCTACTCGCTCGGCTGCGTCCTCTACGAGTGCCTGACCGGGCAGCCGCCCTTCCCGCGGGCTACGGACGTCGCCCTCCTCTGGGCGCACGTGCACGAGCAGCCGCCGCGTCCGAGCGAGGTGCGCCCCGAGCTTCCGAAGGCGATCGACGCCGTTCTCGGCCGTGCTCTCGCCAAAGAACCTGGCCGGAGATACGGGACGGCCGGCGAGCTCGTCTCCGCCGGCTGTTCTTCGCTCGGCCTCATCGAGACGGCCCCTGCTCCGACGAGCACGCGACGCTGGGCGCTCCCGGTCGCCGCCGCGCTCGCTGTTGTGGTCGCGGCGGCGCTGGCCTTCGTCCTCCTCCGCGATTCGGGTGACGGTCTTTCCGTCGTCTCCCCCAACTCCGTCGGTGTCGTCGACCCGTCCTCCAACGAGATCGTCGCCGAGGTTCCCGTCGGCATCGACCCCGAGTCCGTCGCGGTCGGCGAGGGCGCCGTCTGGGTCGCCAACGTCGAGGACGAGACGGTGTCTCGAATCGACCCTGTGACACACGAGCGAGGCCG
>JACCTK010000128.1 GCA_013812465.1 Actinomycetota bacterium | reverse complement strand
GGAGAGCCCCGCTGAGCGCACGAGCTCGACGGACTCGTTCACCGCCGCGTAGCGAGGAACGCCGTCGACGTAGGCGAGCTGGTAGGCGCCCAGGCGAAGAGCCGCCCGGACCGGCGGGTCGAGGCGGTGCACCCTTCGTCGCCCGAGGGTCTCGATCGCGTGATCGAGCGTCCGCATGCGTTGAACGGCGCCGTAGGCGAGGCGCTGTGCGAGCGCGCGGTCACGCTCGTCCAAGCCGGCTGCGGCGGAACGAAAAGCATGATCGGCGTAGGCGTCGTCCTCGAAGACGCGACGGAGAACCTGGTAGGCCGCTCGCCGCGCGGGACTTATCTCAGCCCGCGAAGCCATGCGGCGTACTCCATTCGGCGGCCCCCTTCGGGCTGCACCTCGAGTGGCAGGAACGAGCCGTCCTCTGCGACCCGTGCGCGCCAGACGGTCACGTCGCGACCTTGCATTCGTGCACGCGCCCCGATGTGCGGGGACAGCGCCCGCACGCGGTTCACGAGCTTTTCCGGAGGGCGCGAGAGATCGAGAACCCGGTCGGCAGCGGTGATCTTGTCGGCATACGTGACGCCCTCGTCGCGCTGAGGCCGAAGCGCGCGGTCATCGTCGAGAACGCTTTCGAGCAGCTCGACCGCGAGCGGGGCAGCCTTTGCATACACCACGCCGGCATCGTCATCGAGCTCGATCGGGAGCGCCCGCTGCGCGGCGATCGGCCCCGCGTCCAGCTCCTCGACGAGCTCGATGATCGTGACGCCCGTCTCCTCGTCTCCGGCCATGAGCGCGCGCTCGACCGGCGCCGCGCCCCGCCAGCGCGGGAGGAGCGATGGATGGACGTTCAGCCAGAGCCGCTCGCCGAGCAGGGCCCCGGGGATGAGACGGCCGTACGCGACGACGACCACCGTCGGCGCGCCGAGCTCCAATCCAGCCTCGAGCGCCTCGGGCTGCAAGACGGGGACCCCGAGTCGCTCGGCTGCCTCCTTGGCCGGCGGCGCGGCCAGCTTTCTCCCTCGACCCGCGGCCGCGTCGGGACGAGTGAGCAGACATGCGATCTCGTGGATCGCCGCGAGCCGCTGGAGGACGTCAGCGCCGAAGAGCGCGGTGGCGGCGACCGCGATCCTGGGGCTCAACGTGCGCCGAGCACGGGCTGCGGCCGGAGCTTGCCTTGCGCCGCGCGCCGGGACTCCTCGTCGGTGCGATCGAGGACGAGTACGCCATCCAGATGGTCGAGCTCGTGCTGGACGATCCTCGCCGAAGGCAGCTCCAGATCGAGCTTCACAGGCTCACCGTCTGCATCGAGACCCTCGATGGTGACGGCGACCGAGCGTTCGACCGGGACGAGCACGTCTCGCAAGGAGAGACAGCCTTCGTCGTCCAGCTCGACCTTGCTCGAGCGCTTCGTGATGACAGGGTTGACGAGGACGCGATCCTCGCCCGCGTCGGTGAACACGAAGAGCCGACGCACCACACCGACCTGGGTCGCGGCCAGACCAACACCCTGGGCCTCGTGCATGAGAGCGGTCATTCGCTCGGCCAGGCGGCGCACGTCGTCGTCGACAGCCTCGATCTCGCGCGCCTTCATGCGGAGCGCGGGGTCGCCGTACTGGCGGATCCGCGCGAGCGCGAGCATGCGTCGCGCCTCGAGCTCGAGCTTCCGCTCCTCGTCCTCGTGCTCCTGCTCGTGCTCATGGTCGTGCTTGTGGTCGTCATGCTCGTGCTGCTGGTTGTGCTGGTGGTCGTTGTGATCGTGATCGTGGGCCATAGCGCGGCGAGTCTAACCAAGTAACAGACTGTTACTTGGCGTCGGTCAGAGCGACTGCGGATCGACGTCGACAACGGCGGACAGCCGGTCGCGACGCATCGCCGGGGCGGCCGCGGCGAGCAAGGATGCGGCCCGGCCCGCGAACGCTCGCGGCGACTCGGTCTTCGCCACCAGCTGCGCGCGATGCCTCCCGCGCAGCCGGAGAAGCGGCGCCGGCCCGATCAGCCGGACCCCGGCTCCGCTGAGCGCGTGGCGAAGCTCGCCCAGAACCCGAAGCGGTGCGCTCGACTCGTTGCCGGACACCACGATCGAGACGAGGTGGCTGAACGGCGGATAGCTGAGCTCTTCCCTGCGCACGAGCTCTCGGGCCAGGAACCCTGAGACGTCGTGCCGGATCGCGAAGGCAAACGGGATCGCGTCCGGTTGAAAGGTCTGAATGAGCACCTTCCCCGGCGCGTCGCGTCCGCTCCGTCCCGCCAGTTGGGTCACGAGCTGGAACGTCCGCTCCTCGGCGCGAAAGTCCGGGAAGGCGAGACCGGTGTCCGCGTCCACGACCGCAGCCACCGCCACGCCAGGGAAGTGATGCCCTTTCGCCACCATCTGCGTCCCGATCAAGACCGCCGCCCGTGCGCGCGTGAACCGCTCCAGCGAGTCACGGAGCGCTCCGGGCTTCGCCATCGTGTCGGCGTCGAGCCGGATCCGCTCGAGCCCGGGCACGCGGCGCGCGAGCTCGGCTTCGAGCCGCTGCGTCCCCGCCCCGATGCGGGCCAGCTCGACGGAGCTGCACTCGGGGCACTGCTCGGGAAGCTTCTCGGAGTACCCACAGTGATGGCAACGCAGGCGCCCGTCGCGGTGCAGGGTCAGCGTCACGTCGCAGCTCCGGCAGCGGCGGGAGACCCCGCAGGCACGACAGTGGATTGCCCCTGAGATGCCTCGGCGGTTCAAGAGCAGCACCGCCCGGCCTCCCCGTTCCTCCACGGCCGCGAGCTCGGCGAGCAATGGCGCCGAGAGCGGATAGCCGGCTTCGCGCCGCAGGTCGACGAGCCGGACCGTTGGCATTGGGGCTCCGATGCGGGACGGGAGCTCGAGCCGCTTCAGGCGTGCCCAGCTCTCGACCCGTGGCGTGGCACTCCCGTAAACGGCCACCGCTCCCTCGAGCGCAGCGCGCTTGGCGGCGACGGTGCGCGCGTCGTAGCGCGGATCCGACTCCTGCTTGAAGGATGAGTCGTGCTCCTCGTCGACGACGATGAGACCGAGCCTGTCGACGGGCGCGAACACCGCCGAGCGCGCGCCGATGACGACGCGTGCCTCCCCGCTCGCGATCCGCTCGCGCTCGTCCCGCCGCTCCGCGTCACCGAGAGCGGAGTGGAGGACCGCGACGCTCTCGCCAAAGCGGGCGGCGAACCGCCCGACCGTCTGCGGCGTGAGCGCGATCTCGGGGACGAGCACGATCGCTCCGAGACCGCGGTCGAGCGCTGCGCCACACGCTTGCAGATAGACCTCCGTCTTGCCGCTTCCCGTGGGTCCGTGCAGCAGGATGTGATTTCCGCCGCCGGACAAAGCCGCGGTGATCTGCGCGATCGCGTCGCGTTGGGCGGCAGTGAGCTCTGCGGGCTCAGCCTCTCCCGCGAAGTCGTCGCGGCCTCGTGGCGCTCGGCGCTCACCCCGCCTCGCGCGCGCATGCGGAGCGACGAGCGCCAGCGCGCGAGCCGGAGTCGAGCCGTAGTACTCGGCGAGCCACAACGCGAGCTCGACGAGGGGCCCCGGAACCCGATCGACGACCGGCCCAGCCGACGTGATCTCGACCTCGGCAGGCGCATCGACCCCCACTCTTACGACGACACCGCGCACCCGCCGCCCACCGAGTGAGACGGAGACGACGGCGCCGCGCTCCACCGCTTCGTCGACGTGGTAGGTGAACGCGCGCGCCAGCGCGCGGGCGGTGACGAGCGGGTAGATCTCCGCGAGCGGCATCGTCGCGAGCGTAGCTCGGTGACTGGCACCAAATGTGATTGTCACCCGCGTTTCTCCCACCACGAGCTATCGAAGGGGTGTAAGGTCTCCCTTACATGAGCTGCTCGATGATCCGTCTCGACGGCGTCACCAAGCGCTTCGGCCAGGTCGCTGCCGTCGACGAGACGTCATTCTGCGTCGAGCGCGGCGAGCTCGTAGCGCTTCTCGGCCCGTCTGGCTGCGGGAAGACCACGCTACTGCGGCTGATCGCCGGGTTCGAACGTCCTGACGCAGGCACCGTCGAGGTCGCCGGGCGCCAGGTCGCGGGTCGAGGCGGCTGGATTCCACCGGAGAAGCGCCGTGTGGGGATGGTGTTCCAGGACTACGCGCTCTTCCCGCATTTGACCGTCGCCG
>JACCTK010000081.1 GCA_013812465.1 Actinomycetota bacterium | reverse complement strand
CCAAGTGGTACTACCAGGTGATCCAGAGCCGGTACGGGTTCAACCCGCACCACCTGATGCTCGCGGACGGGATCGAGTTCTTCATCGGCCAGGGCTGCAAGGTCGGGCTCGGCGGGCACCTGATGGGACAGAAGGTGACCGAGCAGGTGGCGGAAATGCGCTCGCTCCCCGCCGGAATCGACCAGCGCTCGCCGGCGCGGCACCCGGACTGGCTCGGGCCGGACGATCTCTCGCTGAAGATCCAGGAGATTCGCGAGGCGACCGACTACCAGGTGCCGATCCAGCTCAAGCTCGGGGCGGCGCGGGTCTACGACGACGTACGCATGGCCGCGAAGTGCGGGCCGGACATCATCTACCTGGACGGTGGGGAGGGTGGCACGGGCGCGGGCCCACATATCGCCACGGAGGAGACCGGCATCCCGCTGATGGCCGCGATTCCCGAGGCACGTCGCGCCCTCGAGGACGTCGGCCTGGCCGACGAGATCGACCTCGTCGTCGCCGGCGGGATCCGAAACGGTGCCGACGTCGCGAAGTGCCTCGCGCTCGGCGCGAAGGCGGTCGCCCTCGGGCATGCCTCCCTCATGGCGCTGAACTGCAACAAGGAGATCCCCGGGGTCACCGACTACGAGGGCACGATCGGCGTTCCGGCCGGTCAGTGCTACCACTGCCACACGGGCCGTTGTCCGGTGGGGATCACGACGCAGGATCCGGAGCTCCGCAAGCGCCTCGTCGTGGAAGAGGCATCCGAGCGCGTCTACAACTTCCTGACGACGCTGACCATGGAGCTGCAGATGCTCGCGCGTGCGTGCGGGAAGACGAACGTGCACTCGCTGGAGCCGGAGGATCTGGCGGCGCTCACGATCGAGGCCTCCGCGATGGCGCGCGTGCCGCTCGCCGGAACGACCTACACGGTCGGCCAGACCGAGCAAGAGATCCTGGCCGAGGTCAAGCGGCTGCTGGCGATCAAGGCCGAGGAGGAGCTCGAGGTACCCGCGGACGTCGCCGACCTGCGGGCGGTGGAGCAGTGAGCGACGAGGCTCGCGGCCATGAGCTCGCATACGCGGAGCCCGAGAAGATCAAGTCGATCGACGCGGAGTTCCTCGCGGGGCGCCGCTTCCCCTACCAGGAGGACATGGCGCTCGTGGAAGGCATCGACCTCGACGCCGCCACCCCCGGCGAGGACCTGAACTGGCTCGAGGACATCGAGCTGCTCGAGGAGGACGGGACCCCGGCGGTCTTCGACCGCTACAGCAATTCCTTCATCAAGATCTACTTTCCGATCCCTGACGGACGCGAGCACGAGATCGCCCGCAAGGTGCTCGTCACCCACCTGCAGTCGGGGAACTCGTACGGCATCCAGCTGAAGGCCGAGCACACGAAGTTCCCCCAGCCCCAGCTCGGCCCCTGGGTCGAGGGCTCGAAGACGGTCGGCACCAACTGGAAGCCACCCGTGCTCGAGGGCTGGGAGCGCCCTGCGGGCCACTGAAACTCGCTGCTGTGGGGAGTGTGGCTTCATTCGAGCGCTCTTCCAGGTGAAGAACGCTTGCGCGCAGGCTTCGTTGGCGACGTGAGCTGAGCGGCGACTGCGTTTGACGAGACTCGTCAGCGATTAAGGACACCTGCAAGCACGCCTTTTCGCACAGGAACGCACCGAAAAAGGAGGAACGCCGCATAGGGCGTCTGAAGGGGTTCAAGCTCAATCGTCGCTAGACGATCGTGCATGTCGCGCTCGGAAAGTGGCTCGAGCACCTCCCCCCGCCTCGCTAGGACAAGCAACTGGTGAATCAGTGCGTCGGCGCGGCCAGTCGCCTTCCAGCGGAAACGTTGACGGTCGTCGAAGTGGAGATCGGCGGCTCGGGCTCGGGCGTTCCGGCTCTCGAGGAGCTGGGCGCGCGCGAGCAGCAGGTCGGGGCCGAGCTCGCCGCTCTCGCCGAACCGCTCTCGCCGCGGGGCGGCCGCACGATTTCGCTCCCCCGGCTGACGATGACTCCGGTGCGCATGTCCTTCTCCCTCAACGACGTCACCGACCTCGACGCGTTCGAGAAGCTCGGCCGCCAGCTCGCGGTCGCGCCGCAGGACGACCTCCGCCGCGAGGAGATCGTCGCCGAGGTCGACCGCAGCGCCGACGGGTTCGTGGTGACGCGGCTCGGAACGCGGCGAGGCGAACGCGTGGAGGCCTCGTCGGAGACCATCCCGCTCGCGGAGGCACGGACGAAGCTCGTCGACGCCGTGCTGCATGCGGACGTCGTCACGCTGCGGCTCGGGGAGGAGGCAGGCGCGGAACGGATCGTGGACTCGTTCCTGCGAGGGCTCGGCGACGATGCGGAGCGGATCCTCGGCGGCTTTCTCGCGACCGCGGCCGGCAGGCTCGTCCGGTCCGTGACGAGCGAGCACCGCCGCTTCCTCGCCCACCCCGAGTACGAGAAGGTCGTCGCGGTCGAGGACTTCGGCCCCTTGCGGACCGCACGCGCCGAGACGAGCGCCGACCGGACGGGGAAGTGGAAGCGCGGCGTCGGCTACACCGGGTACGCGAAGTCGCTGTACGACCAGGACTGGTTCGATTCGGGGACGGAGAAGGCGCTGGCGGTGATCCTCGACGACGCCGACGAGATCGAGCTGTGGTGCCG
>JACCTK010000071.1 GCA_013812465.1 Actinomycetota bacterium | reverse complement strand
GCCGTCGGTCGTCCACGGCGACTACCGGCTGGGCAACACAATGGTTGCGCCTGACCAACCGTCCCGCATCATCGCCATGCTCGATTGGGAGATGGGCGCAATCGGCGATCCGCGTGCCGACGTCGGCTACCTGCTCGCCACCTACAGCGAGCCCGGCGGCCCTCCGAACCCGCTCGGGACGTCTCCGGTGACAGCGCTTCCCGGCTTCCCGTCCAAGGCTGAGCTCTCGGAGCTCTACATTGAGCGGAGCGGTCGCGCCGTCGAGTCACTGTCGTGGTTCGAGGGGCTTGCCCTCTGGAAGGCGGCCGTCTTCTGCGAGGCGATCTACGGCAGGTACGTACGAGGCGAGCTCGGCGCCGAGGACGAGCGCGCGGCGCGGTTCGAGGAGGGTGTTCCGTATCTCGCCGAAGCCGCCCTCGAGGCGATCTCGCCGGATTCGTAGGGGTGAGGCTTGCCTCGCCCTCGCCTACCCGTGGAGCACGGAGGGCGAGGCGAGCCTCGCTCTACAGCGCGATCTCCGCCAGCGCGCGTAGCGCTTCGGACTGCTGCGTCGAGACGAGCAGCGACGTCGCGCCCGACTCGCGCCATGCCTCGACGCGCTCGGCGATGCGCTCCTTCGGCCCGACGAGCGCGACCTCGTCGATGAACGAGTTCGGAACAGCGGCCTCGGCGTCGCGCTTCGACCCGCCGAGATAGAGATCCTGGATCTCCTTCGCCTCGGCCTCGTAGCCGTAGCGCGCGAAGAGGTCGTTGTAGAAGTTCTTGCCGCGCGCGCCCATGCCGCCGATGTAGAGCGCGTAGTAGGGCTTGAGGAAGTTGCGCCCAGCCTCGACGTCGTCGATCAGGATCAGTGGCGCCGTGGGGGCGACGTCGAAGCCGGGCGGCGTGCTCTCTAGCGCGGAGGCGTAGACCAGCCGCGCTCGCTCGGGTGACCAGAAGAGCGGAAGCCAGCCGTCCGCGATCTCGCACGCCTGCACTACGGCCTTCGGCCCCATCGCGGCGAGGTAGATTGGGATGTCGGCGCGCAGTGGCCGCGCCATCAGCTTGAGCGGCTTACCGAGCCCGGTCCCGTTCGAGAACGGGATGTCGTAGTGCTCGCCGTGATGCTCGACGAGCTCGCGGCGAAGCGCCGTCCGCACGATTTCGACGTACTCGCGCGTCTTCAGTAGCGGCTTTCCCCACGGCTCCCCGTGCCAGCCCTCCACGACCTGCGGCCCCGAGGTGCCGAGCCCGAGCAGAAAGCGGCCTTCCGAGAGCAGGTCGAGCGTCGCCGCCGTCATCGCCGTGTTGGCGGGCGTGCGGCCGGGGATCTGCATGATCGCGCTCCCGAGCTTGATCTTGGTCGTGGTCGCGCCCAGCCAGGCGAGGACGGTCACGCAGTCGGTTCCCCACGCCTCGGCGGCCCATGCGGAGTCGTAGCCGAGGCGCTCCGCCTCCTGCGCGAGCGCGATCGGCTCGAGCGGGCTCGTCCCCGGCGGCGCGTATCCCATGTAGAACCCGAGGCGCACTCAGCTCACTTTGAACGCATAGGTCACTCCTGCGATGCTAACGCCATGACGATCACGGATCTACGGCCGACTGACGAGGTGCTCGAGCTCAGGGCGCGAGTTCGCGCCTTCATGGAGGAGCACGTGTACCCGAACGAGCGGGCGCTCGACCGTGAGGACGACGATGCCGACGCGCTCGTCATGCGGCTGCGAGGTCTCGCGAAGGAAGAAGGTCTGTGGGCGCCGCACCTTCCCGTTGAAGCCGGCGGGTCCAACGGGAGCTTCCTCACCTACGCCTTCCTGAACGAGGAGATCGGGCGCTCGCTCTGGGGCCAGCTGGTGCTCGGGTGCCAGGCACCGGACGCGGGCAACGGCGAGATCCTCTGGCAGTTCGGAACCGATGAGCAGAAGGAGCGCTGGCTGAAGCCACTGGTCTCAGGAGAGATGCGCTCGTTCTTCTCCATGACCGAGCCGGACGTGTCCGGGTCCGATCCGACAGGACTCAAGACGCGGGCCGTGCGGGACGGCGACGAGTGGGTCATCGACGGTCACAAGTGGTTCTCGTCGGGCGCCGAGGGGGCGTCCTTCGGGATCGTGATGGCGGTCACGGATCCCGACGCCGAGCCGCACCGGCGGGCGTCGCAGATCATCGTCCCGGCCGATACGCCTGGTGTCGACGTCGTTCGCGCTGTGCCCACGATGGGCCATCGTGGCCGCGGCTGGACAACGCACTGCGAGGTGCGCTACTCGGATGTCCGCGTTCCGGTCGAGAACACATTGGGCGAGGAGGGCGACGGCTTTCGGATCGCGCAGAAGCGGCTCGGCCCAGGCCGTATTCACCACGTCATGCGCTGGCTCGGGCAAATGCAGCGCGCGTTCGAGCTGATGTGCACCTATTCATTGGAGCGAGAGACGTTCGGTGGGCCGCTGGCGGAGAAGCAAACCGTCCAGAACTGGATCGCCGATTCGGCAGCCGAGATCCAGGCCTGCCGCTTGTTGACGCTCGACGCTGCCCACAAGATCGACCAGGGCGACGAGGCGCGGGTCGAGGTCTCGCTGATCAAGTTCTACGCGGCGAAGGCGCTGAACGACGTGATCGACCGCGCGGTGCAGGTGCACGGCGCGCGCGGCCTCACTGACGAGACGCCGTTGGCGGGCATGCTGGCGCAAGCGCGCGGCGCGCGCATCTACGACGGCCCGGACGAGGTGCACCGCATGGTCGTCGCCCGGCGGATCTTGAAGTCGTTTGCCGCAGGAGACGGCTGGCGCTTCGAGTGACAACGGTCTGGGGTCAGGCTTCAGTCTGACCCCGGTCTTAGGGTGTTGACTCGGAGCACGAAACCTTTGAGGCGAGGTCAGGCTGAAGCCTGACCCCAGCGAGGTGGTCAGCCGCGTTTTGGTGGGAGCGGAACAAACGAGCTCGTCGTCTTCTGGTACTCCGCGTAGTCCTCGCGGCTTCGCAGCGCCTGCGTCTCCGTCGCCGGAATGCCTGTGACACGAAGCAGGAGGTAGAGGAGCACGGCAGGGACGAGCCACGACACCCATCCCCACGGAGACGCCGTCGCGACGAGCGCGACCCCGAGCCACGTCACCCACTCGAAGAAGTAGTTCGGATGGC
>JACCTK010000044.1 GCA_013812465.1 Actinomycetota bacterium | reverse complement strand
AGGCGCGGCTCGAGCACAAGGACTTCGTCTACGTCAATCCGACGGGGCGGTTCGTCGTCGGTGGCCCCATGGGCGACACGGGCCTGACGGGCCGGAAGATCATCGTCGACACCTACGGCGGCGCCGCACGCCACGGCGGCGGCGCTTTCTCGGGCAAGGACCCGACGAAGGTCGACCGCTCGGCCGCGTACGCCGCCCGCTACGTCGCGAAGAACATCGTCGCCGCCGGACTGGCCGACCGCTGCGAGCTGCAGGTTGCTTACGCGATCGGCATCGCGCACCCCTTCTCGATCCAGGTCGAGTGCTTCGGGACGGAGGCGGTCCCGGTCTCCCGCATCCGTGAGCTCGTCGTAGAGCACTTCGACCTGCGGCCGGGAGCGATCCTGCACGACCTCGACCTCCGGCGCCCGATCTACGCGAAGACGGCGGCCTACGGCCACTTCGGCCGCGACGATCCGGATTTCACGTGGGAGCAGACCGACAAGGCCGACATGCTGCGCGAGGCCGCAGGGCTGGCGCGCGCAGCCCAGGTCGCCTAGCAAGCATGAGCGCAGCCAGCGACATCGACGTCATCGCGATCGGCAACGCGCTGGTCGACGTGATCGCGCACGAGGACGACGAGTTCCTGGCCGAGTTCGGGCTGGCCAAGGGAACGATGCACCTGATCGACGAGACCCGGGCCGAGTCGCTCTATGGCGCGATGGGGCCGGGGATCCAGATCTCCGGCGGCGCCGCGGCGAACACGGCGGTCGGGGTGGCGTCGTTCGGCGGCAGCGCGCATTACGTCGGCAAGGTCAAGAACGACGAGCTGGGTGAGGCCTTCGGGGAGGATCTGCGCTCGACAGGCGTTGGCTACGACACCCCGGCTCTGGCTGCCGGTCCCTCGACCGGGCGCTGTCTGATCCTGGTGACGCCGGACGCGCAGCGGACGATGAACACGTTCCTCGGCGCGTCCGTGGTGCTGCGCCCGGAGGACGTCGACGAGGCCTTGATCGCGCGAGGCGACATCCTCTTCCTGGAGGGGTATCTCTTCGACCCACCCGCCGCGCAGGAGGCCTTTCGGGTCGCGTCTCGGATGTCACATGCGGCGGGGCGGAGAGTGGCGCTCAGCTTGTGCGATCCGTTCTGTGTGGATCGCCACCGGGAGGCGTTCCGCGAGCTCGTCGAGCATCACGTTGACGTGCTGTTCGCGAACGAGTCCGAGATCTGCTCGCTGTATGAGCTGGACGACTTCGACGAGGCGATGCACAGGGTTCGCGGGGCGTGCGAGATCGCGGCGCTCACCCGGAGCGAGCAGGGTTCGTTGATCGTCACCCGCGACGAGGTTCACGTGGTGGAGGCGGTTCAGGTCGGGCGTTTGGTGGACACGACCGGCGCCGGGGATCTCTACGCCGCGGGGTTCCTCTATGGGCTCAGTCACGGGCACGACCTCCCGTCGTGCGGGCGGCTCGGCTCGCTTGCGGCGGCCGAGGTGATCTCGCACGTGGGCGCTCGGCCGGCCACATCCCTCGCGGAGATCGCGGCCTCCGACCAACCTGGCGGCCTCGGCGCGCCGACGTTCGCCACAGGATAGGCGTGAGCGCGTCGGTCCAGAGATCGCGCACCGCGTCCTCCTCGTCCGCGTACCGCAAGCTCGAGGAGATGCTCGCCGCTGAGCGCTGTGTCGTCCTGGACGGCGGGGTGGCCACGGAGCTCGAACGGCGGCAACGCTCGAACGTCGCTCCCGATCCGGAGCTCTGGGGAACCTGGGCGCTCTTCCGCGCGCCGCAGGCCGTGCTCGACGTGCACCGAAGCTATGTCGACGCGGGCTGCAACGTCCTCTCGACCGATACGTGGTCCATCCTCTCGACGCCGGAGCTCGAGCTTCGAGCGGGACCCGCCGGAGAGGCCGTGCACTGGATGGACATCGCCCGCCTCGGCATCCGGCTCGCGCGCCGCGCTATCGAGGAGGGGCGCCGTGAGAACGACTGCGCCGTCGCGTTCGCGATCTCGGAGGAGGTCAACTCCCCCCAACGACGGGGCACGCTCGATCTGCTCGGCAGCGTGTTTGCCGAAGAGCCGCCGGATCTCATTCTCCTCGAGACGCTGACGCTCGTGCGCGATCCGGAGATCTTCGAGACCGTCGAGCGGCTGCTCGAGACCGGGCTCCCGGTGTGGCTTTCGTTCCGACGCTGCCGCCATGGCGTCTGTGGGGTGTTCGGACAGCATTGGGG
>JACCTK010000001.1 GCA_013812465.1 Actinomycetota bacterium | reverse complement strand
CTCCTCGCCTCGAACCACGGTCGGGCCGCTGCCGATGAGCTCGCGTGCCCTCGCGGTTGCGGCGCCGATCTCGCTTTCGGCGTAGACGTTCCCGGAGACCGCCTTGGCGAGGCCGTCGAGAACGATGCTCGACGAGGGATCGGGCCGGTACTGGGGCTCCGGCGAATCGCCGGAGAATACGCGCTCGCCCGCGTCCCAGAAGTGGAGAAGCACCACGTCGATCGCCGGCTGCCTGCGAAGAACGGAGGCGAGACGCGCTGCGGTGACGGGCTGAGACTCTCCGTCGGTGAGAACGAGGAGCAGCCGCTTGCGTGAGCTCGGAGCGAAGTAGCGCTGCGCTCGGATCGTCGCGAGCGCGTCGAGGCTCGTCGCGTTGGTGGCGAGCGAGGAGCGCGGAGGAGGCTGCTCGATGCCAAGCGAGCGGGTGAGCGTCGCCTCGAATACCTCCTGGTCGGCGCTCGGGAAGAGGTGTGGGAGGGCTCGGTCGGTGAGCGATGCGATGCCGAACCGAACGTCGGGAAGCGCCGCTCGGAGGGTCCTCGCAGCAGCTTTCGCCCGCTCGAGCCGCGTCGCCGATCGAGACGACTGCCGCGCGAGCATCGAGCGCGAGACGTCCAAGACGATGAACGCCTCGGCGTCCGTGCGTGTCTCGAGCGTGATCGTCCGCTCGATCACGGGCTGAGCCGCCGCGAGGCCGAGAAACGTCCCTGCGGCAAGCACGGCCAGGATCGCCGCCACGATCCCGCGCGCGCGGGGCTCGGTGAGGCCGAGCACGTCCCGCACCCGTCCAGCACGGCGTCGCACGAAGAGGAGCGCCACCAGGGGAAGGAGCACGCCGAGGGCGAGAAGGACACCCGTCGGCGTGAGAAAGACGAGATTCACGTGTGCTGTCTCAATATCCGCTGCCGGGCTGGCCGGCCCCCGCGCCCTTGGAGCCTTGACCCCCGGGCGCGGCGTTCGATCCGGCCGAGGCCTCGGTCAGCTCGAGTCCTCGTCCACGCTGGTACGCCAGCTCGAGGTTGTATTTCGCCTCGTCGTTTCCGGGATCGAGGGCAACCGCGCGCGTGAGGTTCGCGATCGTGGCCGAGAGGAGCGCTTCTCGCTCCTGGGTCTCGTACACGAATCTGGCGAGCCCGAGAACTCCGAGCATTCCCGCCGCCCGCGAGCGCCTCGCGTTGTCGGTGTCGCGAACGACGATCGCCTCCAGGCGGGCTTGCGCCTCGTTTCGGCGGATCGCCACCTCGGGGTCGGAGATCACCGGGTCCTCGAGATCGGCCCGCCGAAGCGCGCGCAGTGCCTCGCGGAAGTCGACGTCGTCCTGAACCGCGAGCAACTTGCGGCCGGCATCGAAAGGAGCGAGCTCGGCTGGTCTCCAAAGGCGCTCGTCCTCAGGGGCGACGCGGAAGCGCACGTCTCCGGCTGCGAAGGCGTCGTTCCAGCGCGACACGTCGACGGCCCACAACGTGAGCGTCACCGCGAGGACGATGCAGCCGAGCGCCCCCACTCCCAACGCCAGCCGGCGCGCGATGCTCATGCGGCGCTCCGGCCGCTGGTGATCGCAAGCCTTCCTGCGAACCGCTCGTGCGCGGCGAGCGCCAGGAAGAAGAAGACCCCGAGAACGACGAGCGTCCTCGGCGCCCGGACACGAGTCTCGCTCTCCAGCTCCTGCCCCCCGGCCACGACCGGTGGCGCATCGAAAGCACCCTCTTGGAGAAGGCCCTCGAAGATCAGCTGGGCGTCGGTCGAGGGCGCAAGGCCGAGAACCTTGAGCTGGATCGAGCTCCGTCGCAGGCCCTCGACAGTTCTCGCGAGTGCCGGCACGTCATCCGGCGCCGTCTCGAGATCGCTGACGAGGAGTATCGAGCCCGAGCGCACCCCGTCTCGCTCGAGCATGCGGCGAGCGAGCTCGAGAGCGGCGGAGATCTTGGTGCCGGCGCGAAACGAGCTCGTCCACGGGTTCACCGGCGGGCCGAGCCTCGGCGCAATCAGAAGTCTCAACATTGGACGAAGCTCCGACGCCGGCGTTCCGGGAGGGAGCAACTCGTAGGCGACGTCCGAGAAGACGACGAGGCCGATGCTCGCATTCTCGGCCACCAGTCTGCGGAACGAACGTCGGACCGCCTCGTAGTCCTCGTCCGCGATCGAGAGCGAGAGATCGACGACGACGACGCCGGTAGTGCCACTCGGGATCAGGCCCTCCTCGCGAATCTCGAGGCCGCGCGCGGAAGCGGCCGAGACGACGACGAGGACGACGGCGGCGCCTGCGAGCGCCAAGCGAATGACTCGGGCCCGCCACGCGGCAGCCGGGAAGGCCTTCGCGTCGTGGGTATCCACGACGTCGCGCGGCTTGGACCTACGCCACATGTCCAGCTCCATTCGTCTCCGCGCCTTCTGCTTGCGGCAGAGCGGTACGGACACGCGTGGCCAGACGAGTCGTCTCCTGGATGGGCGGCATGCCTTCCGACCAGGCGAGCGCCCTGGCAGCTCGCGCGAGATCGCGGTCGCCCCAGTCTGCGAGCTCCAGCTCCTCGGCGACGAGCTCGAGGGCACGGCGCTGATCGGCCGCGCCGTCGACCCGGATCGACTGCTCGAGCAGGATCAGCGCCTGCTCGAGCGGACTGAGCGGCGGCTCCGCCGGAAGCTCCGGCTCGGGCTCTGACGCCAGATCGACGACGCGGGGGGGCCAGGCCAGATATCCGAGGAAGACGCCTCCGAGCGCGGCCAGCAAACCGCCGGCAAGGATCAGCGTCACGAGCATGCTCGGTGGAATGCGATACGAGACCGACGGGAGTGAGAGCACATCCACCTCCCACGGCGCCGACCCACGGTCGGTGCCGGCTCCCAATGCCGTGAAGCGCGAGTAGACACGGACCGATGGCATGGGAGTGGTGATGGAGCGCCGGTCAGCACCTTCTTCATCCCCGCCGGTGAACCCGATTCGAGCAGACGGGAACTCGTAGCGGGCCGACTCGCCCGACGGGACGCAGGTCCCCGAGAGACAGCGGAGGACGAACGTCCTGCGTAGATACGCGCTGTCCCCTGTTTCCCGCAGCGAGCTTCGCGGTGGCCCGACGATCTCGAAGGGCGCGAAGCTCGCCGCCACACGGACGGAGCTCGGATCCACGCGTGTCGAATCGAGGAGGACGTCGATATGAGCGAGAACGGTGTCGCCGAAGAGGGCGACGGCGGGCTCGAGCGTGGCCTCGGCCTCGATCTCGGCGATCTCGAGCTCGGCTGCCGCCTCCGTTCCATCGTCGCCTCCGTTCCGGGCGACAAGGGCAAAAGCGAGCACGCCGGCGAGCGCGGCTGCGAGTCCCACGATCACGAGGAGGCGGCGTCCCATCAGGCGCCGACGATTCGCCGCGTCCGGCGCAGGCTCGTCCAGACGAGGAAGGGCTCCAGCACCGCTCCTCGCTCGCTCGAGGTCACGAGGATCGGGTCGATGTCGAGCAAGCGGAACGTCTCGAAGACATCGTGCGCCCTGGCTTCGTTCTCGGCTCGGCGCGCACGCGCTTCCTTCCTCGTGAGTCGCACCGGAACCACTCGCTTCGTGCGCGGATCGCGGAGCGGCACGACGATTCCACTCACGTCCGGAAAGCTCTGCTCCCATGTCGGATCCTGGATGACGACAGGGACGAGGTCCCACCGGTGCTCGAGCGCGGCGAGCCAGAGCCCCCTCGGAGGCGGGGGAAGGAAGTCCGAGAGTAGGAACACGAACGTTCCCGGCGTCACTGCCCGTGCGTGCGCGGCCAGATGCTCGAACGAGCGTTCGAGCCAGTCCGGCGGGCCGCCGTACTCCGATGACCAGAGTCGATCGTCGCGGAGCTCGATCAGCTTCCGCTCACCCTTCGGCTGGCGCCAATGCGGATCGCCGTCCGCGTAGTCCAAGTAGCCGACGAAGCCGCCAGCTGCGCCCGCGCTCGCGAGGATGAGCTCGACCGCCTGCCGCATCGCCTGCGTCTTCGAGAGCCACGGGAGAGTCGACGAGAAGTAGGACATCTCGGGGCGCCGGTCGCAGACGATCACGACCTTTGGCGCCTCCTCGGCGAAGCGCTCGCGGACGACGAACTCGTCGCTCCCTTTCGCGGTCGAGATGCGCGCCGAAGCCGCCCAGTCGATCGCGTCCATGTCGTCGCCCGGGCGGTACGGCCGCGAACCCGCGACATCGGTTCCCGAGCCCCGGCGCAGGCTCCGCATCGTCCCGAAGGAGAGACCGATGACCCGCCGCCGAGGAACGAGCGGGAAGGTGAGCCGGGCGTTGGTCACGTCTCCTACGCGGGCGGCTTCTCGAAGAACGGGTCCTCTTCGGAGCCTGGACGCGGCGCCAGCTCGAGACAGCTCGCGCGGAAATCCTCGATCGCCTGGTTCCAGCCGGTGGCGCGGGCCCGCGCGACGAAGCCAGGGCTGAAAACCACGCGGTGGACGAGCACCGGGACGAACAGGAGCTCGATGTCCTCCGGGACCACATATGCGCGACCGTCGAGGAGCGCCCACGCGCGCGCCGCGCGCTCGAGAGCAAGGCTCCCGCGCACGGAGCTGCCGATGACGACCGCCTCCTGCTCGCGGGTGGCCCTCACGAGCTCGACCACCCAGCGGTGCAGGACGTCGTCGACGTAGACGTGCTGCGTCGAGGAGCGAAGATCGTCGACCTCCTCGAGCGTCACGGCGGATTGGAGCTCGTCCAGCGGATGGCTGAAGCGCTGCTGCTCCAGGATCTTCAGCTCGTCCTCCACGTTCGGATATCCGAGCGCGGTGCGCAGGAAGAAGCGGTCGAGCTGCGCCTCGGGGAGGGGGAAAGTGCCCTCGTACTCGATCGGATTCTCGGTTGCGATGAGGAGAAACGGCGAGGGAAGCTCCCGCGTCACGCCGTCGACGGTCACCTGTTGCTCGGCCATCGCCTCGAGCAGCGCCGACTGTGTTTTCGGGGTCGCGCGGTTGATCTCGTCCACGAGGACGACGTTCGCGAAAACCGGGCCGGGACGGAACTCGAAGTCTCGCGTCCTCTGGTCGAAGATCGAGAGCCCGGTGACGTCGGTCGGCTGCAGGTCGGGCGTGCACTGGATGCGCGAGGGGGTCGCTCCCTCGATCGTCCCGGCGATCGCACGAGCCAGCACGGTCTTGGCGGTTCCGGGAACGTCCTCTAGCAGGACGTGGCCTCCGCAGGTCAGCGCCGTCAGGACGAGTTTGATCTCGTCGCGTTTCCCGTAGACGACGGTCTCGATGTTGTCGACGAAGCGCTCGGCGATCGCGCTCGCCCGCTCGAAGCGCTGCGGCTCCCTGCCTGGCGCCGCTACGGCCGGTTCCACCGGCGTGATGCTATCTGGGGACTGAATTGCCACTAGATGCTTGGTCGGGAAGTGACGCGCAGCCGGGGGCGGTCACGACCAAGCCGGGCGACGCACTCACTCGTCGTGCAGGCTAATAAGCCTGGACGACGAGGAAGGGTGGCGATCCGGCGCCGTGTCGTGGGCGTCATCCGGCCCGCCGTGAATTCCCGATCAAGCATCTTCAATTGCTTCTACGAGCGGCGCGGCGAGTTGTTAGAGCGTTCTTAACGCGCTCTTACTTGCATGGCGAGGCTCGCCCCTACGTGAGCGCCTCGGCCCCGGCGACGACTTCCAGGATCTCCTGCGTGATCTC
>JACCTK010000428.1 GCA_013812465.1 Actinomycetota bacterium | reverse complement strand
CTCCGCATCCGCGAGCTCTCGGCAGGCGATCAAGTAGCGACGTAGACGGAGGTCGGGCTCAGCCTCACCCAGCAGCTCCGCGCCACCGCGTCCACTCTCGAGGATCGTCTGGATCAGGCCGCCGAGGTAGCTGTCGTAGAGGTTGAGATCAGCGCCACCCCACTGCCTCTCAAGGCGCCTCTGCTCGGGCAGCGCCAGCACAGCCGGGTGCTCGCTCGCCGATCCGAAGCGCTGCTCGAGCGCCACATAGGCCTCGAGTCCCGAGACGGGAAGCTCTGCCGCCAGCCGGGCAAGCTCCTCGCGCGCGCTCGTCAGACGCACCGGCACGAAGGAGAACCCGCGTAGCTTGTGCTCGCTGCAGAGTCTGAAGAAGCGCTGCTTGACGATCAGCAGGCAGGGGGCAAAGAAGCTGTCGCTGAGCGGTTGGCGCAGCCTTGACTTGCCGAAGTGCTCCCAGCTAGAGGAGACGTCGTCGAGGCCGACAGGGTCGAGCCCCTCGTAGGCGAGCTCGGTCGGCTCTGCCGGCGTGTTGAAGAAGCCGTCGCGACCACAGACGCTGCAGGGGTCCTCACGCACGACGCCGCGGCTGAGCGGGCTGATGGCTGGCAGCGCCCGCTCGGCTCCCACCTGCCGCCAGGGCAGCAGCGCGCCGCGCTGTGAGCGCACCTCACCCAGTCGCAGGCCGCTCAGCCTCGCCTCCCGTAGGGCCTGCGCCAGCTCTGCCGAGACAAGTAGCTCGCCGTCGTAGGTGGTCGCGATCGAGCCGCTGCGAGGCAGGTCGCTGGCGCGCACGATCAGCGCCGAGGTCTGCTCGGCAGCCGTGCCGCAGGCACTGCAGCCACTGCCGAGGTCGTAGCTCGTGCCGTAGCTCGGCCCGCCAAAGCCGCGCGGCGCCTTGCTGATCACGAGCTGCAGCAGCTTTGCCCGGCGCAGCTCCGCCGGCGTGTACGTGCGGTTCACGACCTCGGCCCACTCGAGTCCGTGGCCGCGTAGCTCGCGGCGCAGGACGGTGAGGAGCGGCGAGTTGGTCGGTAGCTTCAGCGAGTAGAGCTCGAGCGCAGCCTCACCCTGCTCGACCAGATCGTCGCGCCCGATCGCGCGGAAGATCTCGGCAATGTCCGGCCAGGGTAGGCCGCGGCCGTTGAAGACGACGGTGGTCGTGTCCTTCACGACGGCGGTAGTTTCACCCCTTACTCCCATCCTCGCTCCGCTTGGTGCGTCGGGCGTAGGAACGCTCGCGGGCGGGCAAGATCACCCTCAATGCGCGGCAGGCACAGATACACGCTTGCGTTCACGGCTTTCGCCGTGTTCGTCCTCGCCCTGCTCCTTCTTTTCGCGGTGTTGATCCCTGACGAGGGAAGCGACGGCACGCTCTGGCAGCTCACGGTTGTCGTCTACGGAGCTCTCGCGCTGGCGCTCGTCGCCGTCGGGCTGACGATCTTCCGTCGCGCAACTCGCCGTCTCGCTCACCGTCACGCCGACCCTCCTCGCAGCTGAGCGCAGCCGGCCGGCAGAGCTACACGGCCGGCCGGCGTGGCGGGCCTCCGCGGCCGGCTCTCACTTCTACGCGGCGTCGTTTTCGACGGCGAGGGCCGAGAGGTGATGCAGGCGAGGTCGCCGCAGCTCGCAGCGCTGCTGGCAAGCGTCCTCAACGGCGAGCTGGTGGCGAAGCAGAGCGATCGCCCCTCCGCCCTGCCGCGCTACTTCGTGCAGCCGAGCGCCTCGAGTCCCGAGCGCCGCGTCGTCTTCGGTATGCCGTCGACCGCTCGCGATCCGGCCCGCTTCGGCGACGGCCGCATCGCCGCAACCGAGGACGCCGAGCTTGCCGAGAGGCTGAGCGCGCGGATGAACGACCTCGACCCGGAGAGCCTCAAGCGCGTGACGCGCGGCCCGGGCTGGTTCTAGCCCTACGCTCCGCCGGATCTCGCTCAACCATGCAATCAGAGATCGTTGGCGTCCGGCCACCGCTCGTGGCGCACCCTCGCTCTTCGCGACGGCCGAAGAACTAGATCACTTCAGCTCCACGACTCCATGGAAGAAGGGATCCGTATAAGCGACAAACTCTGCCGCAGCCTCAGGTGCAATACCAGCTGCGAGAAGACGCTCCCCGCCACGATGGAGTGTCTCGTGCAAGGCCTGCCTGTTTGGGCTCGCGAGATCGGCATCCTTCGTCAGAAGGCCGTCCGGCACGTCCATCGCCTCCAACAGATCGAAGCCGGGATCCCAACCCTGCTCCTTCCACTTCTGCAGTAGCGCGCACATCCGCGGCTGCTCTCCTTGCAGCTTTTGAAAGGCGCTAGCGAAATCTCGACTGGTCATCGCTGCGGCAGCGAGTTCCACATCCGTCGTGCTGACAGCCTGTAGCGCGTCGGCGTACGCTAGGTACCGAGACGCGATCGCCCTAAAGCTGGCGACAAAATCAACCACTTGCAGATCCGCCTCGGACGGAAGGAAATCGCCACTCTTTACCACCGGACACTTGTTGTAGTCATGATTAAGCCGAAACTCAGCCTGATCGACGAGACGCCTCCCATCGCGCATGAAGTCCTCGCTCAACTCGACCACTCGCACCGCCGCCTTCCGATCTACGTCTGCTTCCGCGGTACTTCCTGCCATGCCTGTGCTGCTGTCTCCACAGGACGTCGCGCCGAGGAATATCGCAAATGCACCGATCGCGAGGGCGAGTGTTGGATGCCCGCAAGCAGCTCGCATTCCGTTGAACCATGGCATCACCGTGCGGTTAACGTATGGAAGCGCAAGATGAGCCCCTCGCACAGTAGCGCGAATCTAATGGAAGTATTCAATATCCAGAACTCCGTCCAAGACCCTGACCGAGCACCTCGAACTTACTAGCGGCGCCATTAGTGGTTATGTTCTCAAATCGTAGCCGATACGGAATCCGATCTGCATGCCGCCGTCTGGCAGCCTGATGGCCCTTGTGACGGTGGTCGTCGGTGCGGGCGCTGCGGGCGCCCTTTGCGGGCGTCGCTGAACTTGATGACCGTGGGCCTCTGCCATCAGTCATCGCTGGAAGGGTCGCAAACCATCATCGTCTTGCGTGCCATTGCGGCGAAGTCGTGCCTGGGATCCGCTCGCTCTACGCGACGATCGACGCGAGGCACAACTGAGCCTCTGTAGAACCACACATGGCTGCGTCACTTGTCCGTCAGCAGGTCTCTCGCTTCGACGAGGTCGGTGTCAGCGACGAGGATCTCCGTTGGCCCTGCCATCACGTAGCTGCCATCCCCGATCCCCGCCGCCATGTCGGTCTTGCGATGGAAGCATCGGATGCCGTTGTTCCGTAAGAGTCCGCAGACGACCTCGGCTTCGAGGTCGTTCGGCACCACCGTCAGTCTGACAACGGCCACCCTGCCGGTAATTGTATGGCGCAGCGGCTCCTGACGAACCCGGTGTGCCGGGCTGTCCTTCGGGACGGCTCGGCTCGCCACAGCTCGACATCCCTCGTAGGAACGCTCGCGGGCGGGCATGATCACCCTCAATGCGCGGCAGGCACAGATACACGCTTACGTTCACGGCTTTCGCCGTGATCGTCCTCGCCCTGCTTCTTCTTTTCGCGGTGTTGATCCCTGACGAGGGAAGCGACGGCACGCTCTGGCAGCTCACGGT
>JACCTK010000427.1 GCA_013812465.1 Actinomycetota bacterium | reverse complement strand
CGGCGCTCTTCCTCGTCCAGGTATGCGGCCTCGCTCGAGACTCCCAACACGGTCAAGGCCGATGCGCCCTCGCCCAGGACGGAGCGCGTCAATCGGTCGACTGATCGGAAGTCGATCGTGCCGTCCGTATGGAACGGTGTGATCACGATCTGCAGAAGACCTTCGAAGATGATGTCTGCCACCGTTATGTCGCGCTCGCGGCGGCTTCGAGCTCGGCGACGTCGTAGCCCGCGTTACGGAGCAGGGCGGCCAGGCGAGGATGATGCTGCGGGTCGAGCGGAGCAGCCGGCGGGCAGGGTGGCCCGAGCGGATGGCCAAGGAGCGCCGACGCAGCCTTTACCGCCGGGACATAGCCGAGCGTGCCGAATGCTGTGAAGAGTGGCGCGGCACGACGCCAGGCCTCGAGCAGCGCGCGAAGATCGTCGCGCGAGCAGGCATCGAAAAGCTCGACGCAGAGCTCGGGAACCACCGCCGCGGCGCCCCAGATGGACGACCGAGCCCCCGAGAGGAAGGCGGTGAGGGTCAGATGATCCCAGGCGGGCAAGAGCTCGAGCCGATCGCCGTAGTCGAGAAGCAACTCGACCATCAAGGACGCATCCGGGCTGGTGTACTTGACGTGCCGGATACCGACTGCAGAGCACAGCTCCTCGATTTCGTCTGCCGCGAGTGGCAGGCCTGTCGCGCCCGGGTTGTAGTAAAAAATCACCGGAACGTCGACCGCTTCGACAAGCGCCGAGTAGTAGCGCAGCAGGCCGTCGCGGGACAGTGGCATGAAGAACGGCGGTAGCGCCAACACGGCCGCAGCCCCCGACTGTTGCGCATGTCGGCTGAAAGCGACCGCCTGCCCGGTGCTCAGCGCGCCGGTCTGCGGGACGACATCGACCCTCCCGTCCACAGTCTCGACCGTGCACTCGACCACAAGGCGTCGCTCCGCCTCCGATAGGGCGTAGAACTCGCCGGTGGTGCCGCAGGGCACGATGCCGGTGACACCTGCTTCGATTTGTCGCTCGACGGCGGCGCGAAGCGCTCTCTCGTCGACGCGGAGGTCGGCTCCGCCCAGCGGCGTGGCGATGGCAGTCAAGACGCCGGTGAAGGACTTCGCCGTCATCCTTTCCTCCTTGTTCGGCCGGTGCTCAAAACAGCCATCCGCTGCTGAGTCCGCCGTCGGCGACGAACGAGGAGCCCGTCACGAAGCTCGCCTCGTCCGAGGCGAGAAACGCGACGACGGCCGCGATCTCGTGCGGTTCGCCCATTCTCCCAAGAGAGGACGCGCGGTTCCAGGTGGCGAGCATCTCCTCGGGATTTTCCGCCTGCTCGAGCATGCGGTCGGTGATCGCGGTTCGAATCATTCCCGGGCAAACCGCATTCACTCGAATTCCGAAGGGCGCAAGCTCGAGCGCCAAGCCCTTGGTGAGGGCCTCGACGGCGCCCTTCGAGGCGGTGTAGGCGATCGCGTCGGGCTCGGCATAGAAGGCGTTGGTGGACGAAACGTTGACGATGGCGCCTGTTGTCGCCGCAGCGCGCACGCGCTTGCTGAACGCCTGGGCGCAGTAGAAATAGCTGCCGACGTTGACGGCCAGCGTGCGGTTCCAGTCATCAGGACTCGTCTCGAACACGTTGAGCCCCTCGCTGACGCCCACACAGTTCACGAGGATCGACGGTGTGGACAGATCGTTCTCGGTGCGGCTGAAGAGCTGCTCGACTGCTTCGGGGTCGGCGACGTCGACGACGGCGTCGATTGCGACGCCGCTCCGCGCTCGAACCTGCTTCGCCGCCTCCTCCGCCCTGCTCTGGTTGGAGTCGGCGACCGTCAATTGTGCACCCTCCTCGGCAAGGCGCAGGCAAATTGCGGTTCCGATACCACCGCCGCCGCCTGTCACGACCGCGACCTTGCCTTCGATGCCCCTCATCGCCCAGGCCTCCCTCTCTCGACATCTCGTCTTTCGGTATTCACGCGACCCGTGGACGCATCGGTTCGACCGACGAGGCTCACCATGCTGCGAACACCGGTGGACGTGCTTCTCCGCGCTCCAGCGCGTCTGCATAGGAGGCCAGGATGTACAGGATCCAGTAGCAGTCGAGTCGCGCGGTGATACCCCCATGGTCAAACGGCGGTGAGAGCTCGGCGACATCGAGCATTGCGACGCCCCGACGCCCGATCGCGGCCGCCAGGGTGAGCATCTCTCGAGCGGTGAAGCCGCCGGGCTCGGGTGAGGTTGTGCCGGGCGCGCAGCTGGCGTCGAGCCCGTCGTTGTCGAATGACACGTACACCGCCTCGGTTCCGTCCGCTACGGCGTCGAGGGCGTCCTCGATTACCGCTGCGACGCCGCGCTCATTGCACTCGCTCATCGGGAAGACATGAACGCCGAGCTCATCAGCTGCCTCGATCTCGTCGAAGGAGTTGGCAGCGCCACGCACGCCGACGATCGCGACATTGGCGGGTGAGACGTTGCGTTGCTCGACAATCCGAGCCACGGGCGATGCCATCGTCCGAGTCTCCCCAGCGAAATCGTGCGCTGTGTCGAGGTGCGCATCGATCTGCAGGTACCCCACTCGTCCCGAAAGGCGCGAGCAAAGCGCCGCCATGCCTGGGATCGGAATCGAGTGGTCGCCGCCGAAGAGGATCGGGACAGCTCCACCATCGAGAATGACCTCGACCGAACTGCGAATCTCTGCGTGGCTCCGGCCGATGTCCGCGACGTCGCTCGCGGCGTCTCCGCAGTCGACGAGCTGCCAGTAATCGCCGACGTCGAGACGGTACTCGTAGACAGGATTGTCGGCGAACTGTGCCGACGCGCGGCGGCACGCGTCGGGGCCGAGGGGGGTTCCCTGACGACTCGGCATCACACCCGTGTCGACGCCCGCACCGAGGAACGCTGCCCGAGCGCCGACAACGCGCAGCGCGGTGGCATCGAGGGAGCAGTGCGGCGCTCCCAGAAACGTCAGCTCGCCCACTCGAAGCTCCGGCCCCGTGTTGCCGGGCTCAAGGCGTATCGGGATAGACGCCGTCGAGCAACCCGACCTTGCGCAAGAGCTCAAGCTCGTTCACTTCTGCCCAACGTTCGACGATCTTGCCGTCGCGCAACCGCCAGATCTCGATACCGGTCACGACGACGTGACGCCCGGTCGGTGGCACGCCGAAGTATGTGCCAGTGTGGGGGCCGGACTCGGTCCACCGCTCGACCACCAAATCGTCTACGGCGACCATGAAGTCGCTGGTGTAGGTGAGGTCGAAAGCCCCATACACGTCCGCCGCGTTCTGCTTGAAACCCTCGCGGTCGGGCGCAAACCCCGGGGAAGGTGAGTGGTTCACGAAGTCCTCAGCCAACACGTCGTCGAGCCCCTCGATGTTGCGCTCCTTCTCGATCAGCTCAGTGACCCGGCGCACGATAGCTTTGTTCCGTTCAGCAGACGTCATCTCTCGACCCTTCTCGAGGATCGTGTCCGGGGTCCGAATGTACCCGCGCGAATTCTGCAAGTCAAGACACACTTTCTGTTCAAGGGAATATCAGCTCGGTCGAGCGTACGACGAAGGGAAACGAGCGGTCTTGGGATGAACAGCGTTCTCGCCGCTCAGGCGAGGCGTGCGCTGATCTCAGCACATGCCCGTCGAGCCTCAGCGGCGACCTGTTCGACGCGAGGGGCGATGCGGCTCACGAGGCAAGTAACAGCGAGTCCCGCAACCGCCCGCCCGTCGGCGTTCCGAATCACCGCGCCGACCGCCCCGGCATCAGCCTCGATCTCCTCGAACTGGGTGGCGAACCCAGCCGCCCGCACCCGGCCGATCTCTTCGAGTAGCGCGGTGCGGGTCGAGATCGACCGCGCCGTCGCAGTAGGGAGTCGCTCCTTCGGGTAGCGGCGTCTGACCTCGACGTCGTCGAGC
>JACCTK010000376.1 GCA_013812465.1 Actinomycetota bacterium | reverse complement strand
CTCTCTCGGTGAAGGCGCGAAGCGCTTTGTCCGCGAAGCGGACCAGTGGAGGGGGTATGGGGGAACCGGGCGGTTCACCCATCCTCCACGTTCACGGCTCGTACCGCGCGTGACCCCGACGGCCTTCTGCTCCCTCGAGGGCAAGAACGCGCTCGTGACGGGCGCCTCCCGCGGGATAGGCGCGGCGATCGCCGCCGAGCTCGCCCGGGCCGGGGCTGCGGTCGTTCTCTCGTATCGCACGGGCGCCGATGAAGCCGAGGCGCTCGCCTCCGAGCTCGGAGGCCGCGCCGTGCAGGCCGACGTCTCCGACCCGGACTCCGCGCGAGCACTCGTCGAGGGGGCGGGCGACCTCGACGTTCTCGTCAACAACGCGGGAGTGACCCGCGACGGCCTGCTCGTCCGGATGTCGGACGAGGACTGGAAGACCGTGATCGACACCAACCTCGCCTCCTGCTTCTACACCTCACGCTCGGCCGCTCGCGGGATGATGAAGAAGCGCGCCGGCGCCATCGTGAACATCTCCTCCATCGTCGGCTTGCGCGGGAACGGGGGTCAGACCAATTACGCGGCTTCGAAGGCGGGGATCATCGGCTTCACGAAGTCGCTCGCGCGCGAGCTCGGTAGCCGAAACGTGCGCGCCAACGTGGTCGTGCCCGGATATGTGAAGACGCAGCTGACCGACGTTCTTCCGGAGGAGGCGACTGGCGCCATGCTCGTGAACACTCCACTCGGGCGTCTCGGCGACCCGGAGGACGTGGCCGGGGCGGTGCGGTTCCTCTGCTCCGAGGAAGCCGCGTTCGTCACGGGCGCGGTGCTCCTGGTCGACGGCGGGCTGGGGATGTAGCGCCGGATGAGTGAGATCGCACACAACGGCAGACGCCGAGTCGTCATCACCGGAGTCGGGATGGTGACGCCGCTCGGCAACGACCAGGAGTCGACCTGGAAAAGCCTCGTCGCGGGGAAGTCGGGCGCGGCGCCGATCACACACTTCGACGCCAGCGAGTACGCGGTGCGCTTCGCCTGCGAGGCAAAGGAGTTCGAGCCGACCACGTGGATCGAGCGCAAGCAAGCGCGACGCATGGACCGCTTCTCCCAGCTCGCGCTCTCGGCGGCGCGGATGGCGGAGGCCGACAGCGGGCTTTCGATCGCCGCAGAACCGGACCGGGTAGGGGCCGCGTGCGCCACCGGGATCGGAGGCCTCTACGCCTTCGAGGACTGCTTCCAGACGCTCCTCGAGCGCGGCCCGGACCGGACGAGTCCCTTCTCGATCATCCAGATCATCCCGAACATGGCCGCCGCTTGGATCTCGATGGAGCTCGGAACGCGCGGACCTCTCGCCACCCAGACGACCGCCTGCGCCGCCTCCAATATGGCGATCGGCGACGGCCTGGACGCGATCCGGCTGGGTCGAGCGGAGGTGATGCTCTGCGGCGGCACCGAGGCGCCGATCACGCGCGTCGGCATCGCCGGCTTCACCGCGATGCGCGCGCTCTCACAGCGAAACGACGATCCGGAGCGCGGCTCACGCCCCTTCGACGCCGATCGAGACGGGTTCGTCATGGGGGAAGCCGGCGCGGTGCTCGTTCTGGAGGATCTCGAGCACGCCCGGGCGCGAGGAGCGAAGATCTACGCTGAGCTGCTCGGCTACGGCGTCTCCTCCGATGCCACGCACGTGACCGAGCCTGATCCAACCGGGGAGAACCCAGCGCGGGCGATGCAGATGGCGTTCTCGGACGCGGGGATCTCGCCCGGGGACGTCGACTATGTGAACGCGCACGGCACCTCCACGCCGCTCGGCGATCCCGCCGAGACGCGTGTCTTGAAGCTCGCGCTCGGCGAGGAGAACGCCTACGCGACCCCCGTCTCCTCGACGAAGGGCGCCACAGGGCACACGTTGGGAGCCGCCGGCGCCGTGGAGGCGATCTTCACGATCTTCGCGCTACAACAGGGTCTTCTGCCACCCACGATCAACTACGAGACGCCGGATCCCACCTGCGATCTCGACTACATCCCGAACGACGCGAGACCCGCGGAGCTTCAGATCGGCGTCTCGAACTCGTTCGGCTTCGGCGGCCATAACGCCTGTGTTGTCTTCTGTCGCTGGGACGAGTCCGTCTAGCGCACGCGCGATGACGAGCTACGACGTCTTCGCGACCTTCTACGACCAGGTGATGGGGGATCGGGGGCGCGAAGCCGACTACGTGGAGTCACTCATCAGCAAGCATCATCCGGAAGCACGGACAGTTCTCGAGCTCGCGTGTGGGACGGGTGCGATCCTGGCGCAGCTCGGGCGGCGCCACGAGGTTGCCGGCCTCGATGCTTCGAGGGGAATGCTCGAGATCGCCGCGCGGAAGATCCCGAAGGCGCGGCTCTTCTGCGAGGACATGACGCGCTTCGATCTGGGCGAGCGATTCGACATCGTGCTCTGCGTCTTCGATTCGATCAACCATCTCCTCCTCTTCGAGGAGTGGGAGGCCGTGTTCGATCGCGCTCGCGAGCATCTGACCGATCGGGGCATCTTCATCTTCGACGTCAACACCGAGCGGAAGCTCGCGTCCTTCGCCGATGGGCCATCCTGGACGCAGTGGTTCGACGGCGACAATCTGCTCCTGATCGATGTGAGGGATGGTGGCGGAGGAATCTACGACTGGAAGATCCGGGTATTCGAGCATCGCCACGATTCCAGGTACCGCCTGCACTCCGAGGACATCCGCGAGGTTGCGTTCCCTCGCGAGCGAATCGAGCTTGCCGTGAGCAAGCGCTTCGCCCACATGCGGATCTACGACGCCGAGCGGCAGCGGCCCTCGAGTCGCTCCCTCCGTCTCCACTTCGTCTGCGGCGCGAGCTAGAGCCTCCGCTCGAGGAGGAGGGTGTCGCGCCATTTCCCGTTGAGCTGCGCGATTCGCTCGCGGCGGCCCACGACCCTGAACCCGAGCCGTTCGTGGAGCACGAGACTCGCTGCGTTCTCGGGAAAGATGCTCGCCTGGAGCGTCCAGACACCCGCATCGGCGGCTGCGCCGACAAGAGCTTCCACTAGCTCCCGCCCGATCCCACGGCCGCGTGCCTCCTCCGCGACGTAGACCGTGAGCTCGACCACGCCCGCGTAGCACGCCCGCCTGGAGGTCGGTGAGACAGTTGCCCAGCCGACAATCGCCCCGTCTTCGATGGCGACCAGCCGCGAGTGCGTGAGCCGACTGCCGTCGAACGTCTCCCAGCTCGGCGGCTCAGTCTCGAAGGTCGCGTCTCCCGTCGCGATCCCACCTGCGAAGATCGCCTCCACCTCCGGCCAGTCGGCGCGCGTCATTGGCCTGATCTCGACCACGGCTGGAGGCTAGATCAGGCGGTGCCGGCGATCAGGCGATTTCACACCCCGAGCATCACGAGTTCCGGGTACCCGATAAAGGGGTCTGCTTCCGCGCGATCGGAATCCGCGCCAGCGGATTTCGGTCGGGCGCACAAGTCTCTTGCGCACAAGCAGCGCTAGGCTTCATCTGTGGCAGAGCGCTGGGCGACGTTCGACTGCTACGGCACGCTCGTGGACTGGAACGGCGGGATTCGGGCGGAGCTCGAGAAGCTGTTCGGGGTCGAGCATGCGCAGCGGCTACTCGCTCGCTACCACGAGCTCGAGCCGGAGATCCAGGCGGCACGGCCGGGAGTGTCGTATCGAGAGGTGCTCACGATTGCCCTGGAGCGGCTCGCAGAGGAAGAGGGCTTGGCGGTTCCCGAAGGGGAGACGAGCGCGCTCGCCCGCTCGCTGCCGTCCTGGCCGGTCTTCGAGGACGTCCCCGTCGCGCTCGCAGAAGCTCGTGATCGCGGCTGGAAGCTCGGGATCCTCTCGAACACCGATCGCGACCTGATCGACGTGTCGATGGTTGCCATCGGCCTCGCCTTCCAGCGCGTGATCGTCGCGTCCGAGATCGGCTCCTACAAGCCGGCCAAGCGCCACTGGGAGGTTTTCCGCGAGCAGACCGGCGCCGCCGAGACGAGCCACGTCCATGTCGCCCAGAGCCTGTTCCACGACATCGCGCCGGCAACCGAGCTCGGCATCCCATCGATCTGGGTCAACCGGCTAGGAGAGCCCGAGGACGCGAGACCCCAGCGGACGCTCTCGTCACTCGCGCGCCTCGCGGACACGCTCGACGATCTCATCCCGAATGAGCCGTGAGTCGCGCGCGCCGACTGAGGAAGTCGTGCCGGCGGTTGTCCGCCTCATGAGCAACGAGCAGGCCGGGATGCGTGTCTCGGGCCGCTTCGACATCTACGAGAAGGCGGTCGCGTGAGCAGTCTGCGCGCGCGCTGCCCTGTCTGTCGCACGTTCACGGCGGTCGCCGTCGGCTCTGGCTACGAATGTCACGCGTGCGGACTGGAGTTTGCGGCCGGGCTCGTTCGCGTGCCACGTGCGTGGGGCGCCGACGGCGAGGCGCTGGCGGATGGGGCGCACCTTCGGCTCCTGTACCCGGAGACCGCGGTGGTGGCGAGGGATTCGCTGCACGAGCAGACCTCCGAGCTGGCGGCGTTGCTTCCCGAGCGGCCGGTCGTCCTCGGCGGTTGCTGTTGCGCCCATGTGGGCGCCGCACGAGGGCTCGCCGCCCGCGCCGAACGGCTCGCCGTCGTCTGGATCGACGCTCACGGCGACCTGAACACGCCCGAGACCTCACCTTCCGGGAACCTCTGGGGAATGCCGCTCAGGATGCTCTTGGACGAAGGTGTCGTAGCTCCCGACGACGTCGCGCTGCTCGGAGTGCGCAGTCTGGATCCCCCCGAGGCGGCATATCTCGAGGGGACCGGAATCGACGACTCGCTGGATCGCGCGCTTGACGGAGTGGACGCCGTGTATGTCGCGCTCGATCTCGACGTGCTCGATCCGAGCGACGCCGAAGTCTTCGTCCCCGAGCCGGATGGGCCGTCGATCGAGCAGATCGAGGTGGTTCTCCGCGACACTGTGGCGCGGGCGCCACTCGCCGGAATGGGTGTCACGGGGCACGTGCGAGACGAGCGCAACACCCCGGTCGTGTCGCGTCTTCTGGCGGCAGCCGGGCTGTGACGGGTCCGGGGCGCACGTAGGATCCGCGCATGTCCTCCGGTCAGGATCGCGTCGACGTCTCGGTCGAGACGAAGAGAGCACCGGAGGCCGCGCCCGCAAAGTCGCACCCCAACACGTGTCCCGGATGCGGCTCGCACTATCGTGACGACGAGCTCGCCCAGACCCTCCGCGTCTGTCCGCAGTGCGGCCACCACTTCCCCGTGGGCGCCCGCGAGCGGATCGAGCAGCTGACCGATTTTGAGTCCTTTGTCGAGGAGGACGCCGAGCTCCGCTCCGCGGATCCGCTCACCTTCTTCGATCTGCGTCCCTATGCTGAGCGTCTCGCGGAGGCGGAGCTCGAGACCGGCCTCGGCGACGCGATCGTGTGCGGCAGCGCGACGATCGAGGAAGAGGACTGTCGGCTCTCGGTCATGGATTTCTCGTTCATGGGCGGCTCGATGGGCAGCGTCGTGGGTGAGAAGTTCGCGCGCGCGTGTGACAGCGCGAGCGAGGGCGGGGTCCCGCTGGTGTCGGTCTCCGCGTCGGGCGGCGCCCGCATGCAGGAGGGGATTCTCGCGCTGATGCAGCTTCCGAAGACCGTGTGCGCGATCGAGGAGCTACACGACTCCGGGGGCGCGCTCTTATCGGTTCTCACGCATCCAACCACGGGCGGTGTGCTGGCGAGCTTCGCCAGCCTCGGTGACGTGGTCCTGGCCGAGCCAGGAGCGCTGATGTCCTTCGCCGGCCCGCGGGTCGTCGCGCAGACGACGCGGGAGAAGCTTCCGGACGATTTCGGTCTGGCCGAGTCGAACTATCGCTTCGGCCATGTCGACGGCATCGTGCCGCGCGCAGAGTTGCGGCCGACGATCTCGCGTCTGCTTCGCCTCTTCAAGGAGAGCTAGTGGGATGGCGCGGGGGGATGTTTTCGAGCAGTCGTTCGGAAACCCTGAGCTAATGGCAAGCGAAGCCGAGATGCGGCTACGTCAGCGGCTCAGTAAGCTCGCCGGCATGAAGCTGCTTCGCGGCACGAAGCTGAGCGGAGAGTTCGAGCGCCTCCAAGACCAGCTCGACCGCCTGCAGGCGGAACCGAGCGAGGAGGAGATTTGGCGCTCGGTCGAGCTCGCGCGGCATCA
>JACCTK010000367.1 GCA_013812465.1 Actinomycetota bacterium | reverse complement strand
ACGGCGTTCGAGCCCTGGCGGATGTCCGTGAAGATCCTGTCGAACGCCTGGTCGATGGAGTCGGTGAGGACGTAGGTGCCGCTGATCATGGCGACGCCGAGGACGATGGCCAGGGCGGTCAGAGCCGTCCGCAGCTTCCGGCTGAGCAGGCCGCGGATGGCGAAGCGCGTCATAGGCCGCTCGGCCTATGACCGGGGAGGAACGTGGAGAACCGGGAGGTTCCCCACGTTCTCAGGAAGAAGGGAGCACGCGTCCCTCTCGCACGACCGGAGTTCGCTCGCGCGAACCCCGGTCGCGGAAAGACCTGGGGAAACATGGTCTCCCTCGCGAACGCGAGCCGGAGGCGCGCGTTGATCATTCGTAGGCGATGGCTCTCAGCGGATCGAGCTTGGCGGCGCGGCGCGCGGGCATTATCGCCGCGAGGATCCCGATCACGATCGCGACGATCGTCAGCACGGCGAGCTGGCCCCACGGGATCGAGAAGCGGATGCTGTACTCCGAGAGCGCCCTGTTGACCAGCGCGGCCAGGAAGATTCCGAGCGGCAACCCGACCGCTGTCCCGATGAGGGCGGTGATGATGCTCTCCTGGCGGACCATCCGGCGCACCTGCCGGCGTGTCATCCCGATGGCGCGCAGCATCCCGATCTCACGAGTCCGCTCGTAGACCGAGAGGACGAGGGTGTTGATCATCCCGAAGATGCTCACGAAGACCGCGAGCGTGAGCATCACGTAGAGGAACGAGATGAACTGATTGAAGTCCGTGTCCTCGCGCTCGATCCATTCCTCGCGGGTCTCGAGCTGCGTGTCGGGATAGCCGGCGATCGCGGCTTCCAGCTGCACCCGGTTCTCGTCGGTCGACTCGCCGGCGACGTTCGCCCACGTCCAGCTGTTGCGAGGTCGGTCGTAGAGCGAGTCGAAGAGCTCCTTCGACACATTGACGCTCTCCAGCAACGGGTAGAACGGTGGCGGCTCGAAGGTTCCTACGACCGTGACCTTTGCGGTGCGATCCGCGCTGGAGCGAATCGTCACGACGTCGCCGATCGCGAGGTCGTGATCCTCGGCGTAGTTCGAGCTCGCGACGGCCCTGGTCGTGCCGAGCGTCGCAAGCACGCTCTCGCCGCCCTCGCGCCAGTCGAAGACGTACGCCTCGGCGATCGTGTCGGGCTCGATGCCGCCAATCTCCGCCGACTCGCCGTCGACCAGGCCGACGTCGGAGCGCACGCTGGTCACGAGCTCGGGCACGGCCGAGGCCGCGAGCGCATCGCCCGCCGCTGCGACGAACGGCGTGTACCCGTCGAGCGAGGTCACGACGTAGTCGGCGGCGATCTGCTCCTCGATCGCCTCGCGGTTCGACGCCTTCATTCCGTTCGTGAGCGTCGCGATGAACGAGACGAGCGCGATTCCGATCATCAGCGCGGCCGCTGTGGAGGCGGTTCGGCTGGGATTCCTGCGGGCGTTCTCTCCGCCCGTGCGGGCGGCCACGCGATCCGGAACAACGCTCGGGAACTCCATCGGCCACTCCGGCTCCCACGTCGTCACTGCCCGCCGCAGCCACATGACGAGAACGATCAGGGCGATGAGCGGATTGAGGAGCGCACCGCCGACGAAGGCGCCGACGCGTCGCGCAGCCGTTCCCGGTCCCCAGGCTCCGTAGCGCAGGAGCCAGTACGGGAGGAGCCCGAACGGCCAGAAGAGGATCGTGAAGACGAACGCTGCCCAGCGCCCGATCGGACTGCTGACCGCCGCGAGCGGACGCACCACGTGCGACGAGAGCATCGCGACGCCGAGGAAGAGCAGGAGGACGCCTGCTGCGATCGAGAGCAGCCGATCCGCGGTGCCGAGCTCGTCGGTGAACATCGCGCGAGCCAGGAGGACGAGCGCGACGACGGCGACGATTCCGGCGACCCACGGGATGAACGGCGCGAACCTGGACTTCGGAAGCGTCGAGCCCTCGCGCACGGCCGCGATTGGAGGCACGCGGGTCGCTCGGACGGCGGGGAACAGACCCGCGACGAGCGTGACGCCCACGCCGACGACGAGCGCGACGATCACGGTGCGCATCGCGAAGACCCGGTCCGCCGTCGGAAGCTCGACCCCGAGAGTCCGGAAGAGCCCCTCGATTCCTTCCGCCAGCAGGACGCCGAGACCGAGCCCGACGAGCGATGCGGCGAGGCCGATCACGAGCGACTCGAGGATCACCGAGCTGAGGATCTGGCGACGCGACGCGCCGATCGTCCGGAGTGTGGCGAACTCACGCGTTCGCTGCGCGACGGTGATCGAGAACGTGTTGAAGATGACGAACGCTCCGACGAAGAGGGCGATACCGGCGAAAACGAGGAGAAAATAGCGGAAGATGGCCGTGAACTCGCTCACCTCGTCCACCTGCTCTGCGGCTTCGGCCGTCGCGCTCACGACCTTCGCGTTGCCCGGCAGCACCGGCTCGATGGCCGCGACGAGCTCTTCCTCCGTGACGCCGTCGTTCGCTGCGACCGAGATCGCGTCGTACTGCCCCGAGCGCTCGAGGAGCTCCTGCGCCGCCGGGATCGTAAACACCGCGAAGCTCGCATTCCCCAGGCTGTCGAGGCTGCCGTACTGCGCGACTCCGACGAGCTCGAACGAGCGCTTCGGCCTGAGGGTCGAGATCTCGACGGTGTCGCCGACCGCGTAGCCCTGGTCGTCCGCGGTGCCGACGTCGATGACGACCTCGTCGGCCATCGCGGGCCAGCGGCCCTCGAGGACGCTCAGCGGATTGAACTGGTCGAACTCCGGCGACGTGTCGATGCCGAATCCGAAGGTCGGCGCGCCCTCGGAGCTCACGGACGTTCCCTCGGGCGTGAGGATCTTCGTGTTGCGCTCGTCGAGCACGGACCCCGTCGCGAGGGCGACACCCTCTGCGCCGCGTACTGTTTCGAGCAACGACGCGTCGACGGGTGGGTTGGGCGGGCTCTCGCCGTCGATCGAGATGTCCAGTCCGCGCCCCGTCACCACGGCATCGGTTCCCGCGTACGACTCCGTGAAGAGACTCTTGAAAGCACGGTCGATCGTGTCCGTGAGGATGTAGGTGCCGCTGATCATCGCGACCCCGAGGACGATCGCGATGCCGGTCAGAACCGCCCGCAGCTTGCGGCCGAGGAGGCCACGGAGCGCGAAGCGGATCACGCGCTCAGCTGCTCCATCTCGACGAGAACCTCGTGTGCCGTCGCCTCGCGCATCTCGCGCACGATCAAGCCGTCCGCGAGGAACAGGATCCGGTCGGCGATGGCGGCCGCCCGCGCGTCGTGGGTGACCATCACCGTCGTCTGGCCGAGCGCGTCGACCGACGCCCGCAAGAGCTGGAGGATCTCCTGCCCGGTCGCCGAGTCGAGGTTGCCCGTCGGCTCGTCGGCGAAGAGGACGGTCGGCTTCGAGATGAGCGCCCGCGCGATCGCGACCCGCTGCTGCTGTCCACCGGAAAGCTCCGACGGACGGTGCGAGAGCCGGTCCGAGAGCCCCACGTCGCTGACGACCTTGTCCACCCAGCCGTCCTCGGGCTTCTCGCCGGAGATGGTCAGCGGGAGCGTGATGTTCTCGCGCGCGCTCAGCATCGGCAGCAGGTTGAAGAATTGGAAGACGAAGCCGATGTGCTGACGGCGCAGCTTGGTCAGATCGTTGTCGCCGAGCGTCGTGATCTCCGTGCCCGCGACCTCGACGGTGCCCGATGTCGGCTTGTCGAGGCCGGCGAGAATGTGCATGAGCGTCGACTTCCCCGAGCCCGACGGTCCCATGACCGCGGTCAGGCGCGCGCGCTCGATGTCCACTGAAACGCCCCGTAGGGCGTCGACCGCGGTCTCGCCCTGCCCGTAGCGGCGGGCGACATCCAACGCGACGACGACCGGCCCGTCTCCGTTCCCGTTCACTCCGCCCAGCTCCTCTCCTCGAATGAGCGGCTAAGGCTACAGCCACTTCTGCGGCCTCTGGCCGAAGTGGCAACCATCGTGCAAAGTCCGAGTGTGGATTCGGTAGTCGAGATCCAAGCCGCCCTCGAACGAGCACGAGCCGGGACTGACGAGCTCCTCGCGCCGGTCTCCGACCAGGGGCTCGTCGAGCAGGTTTCGCCGCTGCAGCTGCCGTTGGTCTGGGAGCTCGCGCGCATCACGCATTTCGAGGAACTCTGGCTGCTCCGCGAGCTCTACGGGCAAGCGCCGGTCATCGACTCACACCCCGAGGTGGGCGAGGCGTTCCGCCTGCAGCGAAACGGGCGATCGCAACCTCCGGGCCTCCGTCCGCAGACGGTTCGGGCCTATGCTTCCGACGTTCGAGAGCGCGTCCTCGACGCGGTCGAGCTCACCGACCTCGCCGGCCCTGGCCCGTTGCTCCGAAAGGGATTCGTCTTCGGATTGGTGCTACAGCACGAGCTCCAGCACCAAGAGACGATGCTGCAGACGCTCCAGCTCCAGACCAGGATCGAATACCCCGTGCGAGACGAGAGCCCATTCGGGGAGACGTCCGACGGCCCCGGCGAGATCCGGGTGGACGGCGGCTCGTTCGTGCTCGGCGCGACCGACGAGCCGTGGGCCTACGACAACGAGCTCGTCGCGCACGAGGTCGAGCTCGACGTGTTCTTCATCGATCGCACGCCGGTCACCAACGGCGCCTTCGCGGACTTCATCTCCCACCGCGGCTACAGCTCACAGAAGCACTGGAGCCCGGAGGGGTGGGCGTGGCGGGAGCGAGAGAAGGTCACGGCGCCGCTCTACTGGGAGCGGAGCAGGAACGGCTGGGGGCGGGTTCGCTTCGGCCGCCGCGAGCCCGTTCCGCTGGACGAGCCGGTTCAGCACGTCTCCTGGCACGAGGCCGACGCGTTCGCCCGCTGGGCCGGGAAACGACTGCCCACGGAGGCCGAATGGGAGCGGGCGGCAGCCTGGCACGAGCGGCGCGGCAAGGATCGCTTCCCCTGGGGCGGCGAGTGGACCGGGTACGAGGCCAATCTCGGCCATCGCCGCTTTGCCCCCGCTCCTGCCGGCTCGTACGCGGGCGGTGAGAGCCGAGTCGGCTGTCGCCAGCTGACAGGCGACGTCTGGGAGTGGACCTCCTCCCATTTCCTCCCCTACCCCGGCTTCCTCGCGTTTCCGTACCCCGAGTTCTCGGAGGTCTTCTTCGGAGACGAGTATCGGGTGCTCCGCGGGGGCTCGTGGGCGACGGACTCGGTCCTCGCGCGATCGAGCTTCCGGAGCTGGGACTTCCCGGGCAGACGTCAGATCTTCGCCGGGTTCCGCTGCGCGCGGGATGGGTAGACGGTCGTCGTCGTGCGCGTCCGAGTCGACGTCCTCTTCGACGACGCAGATCGCAGAGCAGCGCTCCATGAGGCGACCCTCCGCGGCCTGAAGGAGACGCCGAAGCAGATCCCTGCGATCTGGCTCTACGACGAGCGCGGCTCGGTTCTCTTCGACGAGATCACCCGCCTGCTCGAGTACTACCTCACACGCACAGAGCGAGCGATCCTCGAGGAGCGAGCGCGCGAGATCGCGTCCGAGACGCGAGCCGAGACCCTCGTCGAGCTCGGCTCGGGGACGTCGGAGAAGACCCGGCTCCTCTTGGACGGACTCGTCGCCGGAGGGACATTGCGACGTTTCGTCCCCCTCGACGTGAGCGAGGAGGTGCTTATCGCGAGCGCGCATGCGATTGCGGAGGAGCACCCGGCGCTCGAGGTGCACGCTGTTGTCGGCGACTTCGAGCGGCACCTCTCCGCCCTCCCGGTGGGTGGGCGGCGCGTGTTTGCCTTCCTGGGATCGACGATCGGAGGTCTCGAGGTCGGAGCTCGGAAGAGCCTCCTGCGCGCGATCGCAACCTCTCTGGGCGATGAGGACATGCTGTTGCTCGGCCTCGATCTCGTCAAGGACCGAGCGCGCATCGAATCCGCGTACTCGGACCGCTCCGGGCTGAGCGAGCGGTTCCAGCGAAACGGGCTCGTCCATCTCGACCGAGAGCTCGGCTCGGACTTCTCACAGGGTCGGTTCGAGCACTACGCGACCTGGGACTCGGAGCGCGAGTGGGTCGACATCGGGTTCCGCTCGATGGGAGCGCAGGTCGTGCGTGTACCGAGACTCGGCATCGAGGTGGCTTTCGCCGACGGCGAGCGCCTGCGCACCAGCGTGAGCTCGAAGTTTCGGCGCGCGCGAATCGAGGCGGAGCTCGCAGACGCGGGGCTCCAACTCGGGCTCTGGTGGCCCGATGCCGACGGCGACTACGCCCTCTGCTTGTCGAGGCGTTGCCAGTTTGCACGGCCGGCCGCCCAAGCCCGCGCGCGCTGCGTTGCCCCCACATTCGGGGAGACCGTCGCGGTCTGACCAACCCGATGGTCGTGCGCTTCGCAGACGACGGGCGGGTCTTCGTATCCGAGAAGGACGGAGCGATCAAGGTCTTCGATAGCCTCTCGGATTCGACTCCGACCGAGTTCGCGAACCTGGCGACCAACGTCCACAACTTCTAGGATCGCGGCCCTCTCGGGGGTGGAGCGGGCTCGTCGACGACCAACGCGACTTCGCCCATGTACGGGAAGCACTAGCGCATCAGCGCCACGGCCCCGGTCAGCACCTCGCCGAGGATCCGCACGATCTCGTCGAACTCCGCCTGCCTCGCCACGAGCGGCGGGGAAATCTGAATCACGGGATCGCCCCGGTCGTCCGCGCGGCAGATGATGCCGGCGTCGAAGAGCGCGTTCGAGAGATAGCCGCGGAGGAGGCGCTCGCACTCCTCTTCGGAGAAGCTCTCGCGCGTCTCCCGGTCCTTGACGAGCTCGAGCGCGTAGAAGAAGCCCGTCCCGCGCACGTCGCCGACGATCGGGAGGTCCAAGAGCTGCGCGAGCGTGTCGGCGAACGCCGACTCGTTGGCGCGCACGTGCTCGACGATCCCCTCCCGCTTCATGATCTCGATGTTCTTCAGCGCGATCGCGCACATCGTGGGATGTCCGCCGAAGGTGATCCCGTGCGAGAACATCGAGGTCTGCGCGAGGAACGGCTCCATGACGCGATCGGTCGCGACAACGGCCCCGATCGAGGCATAGGAGGAGGAGAGCCCCTTCGCGCAGGTGACGAGGTCGGGACGGATGTCGTAGCGCTCCGAGCCGAACCAGTAGCCGACCCGTCCGAAGGCGGTGATCACCTCGTCGGCGGAGAGCAGGATGTCGTAGCGGTCGCAGATCTCGCGGACGCCCTGCCAGTAGCCCGCCGGCGGCGTGAATGCGCCTCCGGCGTTCTGAACCGGCTCCATGTGCACGAGGCACACCGTCTCGGGGCCCATCGAGACGATCGTCTGCTCGAGCTCCTGCAGGAGGAACCGTGTGAACTCCACCTCCGTCTCCTCGGGCGGGCGGTGGTAGCGGTTCGTGTTCGAGACGTGCCGCACCTCGGGGACGAGCGGCTCGAAGGGCTCGCGGAGCGCGGGAATGCCGTTGATCGAAAGCGCGCCCATGGTCGTCCCGTGGTAGGCGATGTTGCGCGCGATCGCCTTGTAGCGATGCGGCCCGCTCGCATTGGCGGCGACCTGCCCATCGTGCCGTGTCTGAGGCTCTGTCCCGGCATCCGCGATGGCCTTGCCCCCGCGCGCGGCGTAGTACTGGCGGGCCAGCTTCCACGCGGACTCGACCGCCTCCGAGCCACCGGAGCAGAAGAACGCGCGGTTCAGATCGCCAGGCGCGAGCGAAGCCACCTCGGCCGCGAGCTCGATCGCCTTGGGGTGCGCGTACGACCAGTTGGTGTAGAAGGGCAGCTCGCGCATCTGCTCGAGCGCGGCTTGCCCGATCTCCTCCCCGAACGAGTAGCCGATGTTCACCGAGAAGAGCCCGGCGAGCGCGTCGAGGTAGCGCTTCCCGTTCATGTCCTCGAGGTAGCAACCCTCCCCGCGGACGATGATCGGGACGTCCGCCGTCTCGTAGCCGCCCATGCGGGTGAAGTGCATCCAGAGGTGATCCTTTGCGAGCTTCTGATACGACGGTGCGGAGTAGTCGAGCTTTTGGTCCGAGAGTGAGGCCATGATTCCGAGGAATCTAACCATGGCGCGTAAGACGCAAACGAGGAACCGTGCAGTCGGGTACGTGCGCGTGAGCCGAGCGGCGGGCGCGGAGGCGACAGCTTCCTCTCGCCCGACCTGCAACGCGAGGAGATAGCCCGGGTAGCGGCCCGGGAAGGTCTCGACGTCGTGGAGGTCATCGAGGAGCTCGACGCGTCCGGCGGGGACGCAAAGCGGCCCGGCTGGAACCGGGCCCTCGAGATGGTCGAGTCTGGCGAGGTAGGGGCCGTTGTCGTCTGGAACCTGGCCCGCTTCACACGGAGCGTCCGCGACTTCCTGGAGGCCTGGGACAGGATCGAGGCCGCGGATGCCCGGGTCGTCTCGGCCTCCGAGGACCTGTCGAACAAGTTGTACCGGGTGATCATGGCCGCGGTCGCCGAGCAGGAACGCGACCGGGCCCGGGATAACTTCGCCGCCGCCACGGCCTCGGCAGTCGAGCGCGGCATCACGTTGCCGGGACGGTTCCCCTCGGCTACCGCCGGAACGCCGACAGGCGGCTTGAGCCGGACCCAGACACTGCACCGGTCGTACGAGGCCTGTTCGAGCGCCGGGCGAAGGGTTGGAGCTGGGCGAAGCTCGGCCGGTGGGCGGGGGAGCACGGCCACGACATGAGCGAGCAGGGCGTCGCCGGGCTGGTCCGTAACCGCGTCTACCTCGGCGAGGCCCGGTACGGGGGGAGCGTGAAGAAGGACGCCCACGAGGCGATCGTGCCGCGGGCGCTCTGGCAGCGGTGCCAGGGGAAGCGGCTCCCGTCGGCACGTACGGGCCGCCTGACCGAGAAGTTCCTGCTCCAAGGCGTCGCGCTCTGCGCCTCGTGCAGCGGGGCCATGTACCTGTCCGGGAGCGGGACGCGGAACCGGAGCCCCTACTACATGTGCCGCCAACGGCACTGCACGAACCACGCCTTCGCGAAGGCGGCCGCCCTGGACGCCTACGTGCTCAACAGCATCGAGGAGGCGATCACCGGCTTGAACTACGACGGCGAGCGCGTCGGGCCGGGCCTGAGCGACGAGGCGTACCGGGCCGCGACCTTCGTGGCCCGGCCGGGCGCCGCCGACAGCAACATCGAGGAGTCCGAGCTGGCGCTTGAGGAAGCCCGGGCTGATCTGGAGGGATACCTCTCCGATACGACCCTTCGCCGGACGCTCGGGGCAAAGCGCTACAACACGGCCGTCGCGGACTATGTCGCGATCGTCAACAAGGCGGAGGCAGACCTGGCCGAGGCGCGGGAGTCCAGCTCGGGCTCGTGGGACCTGGTCGGCCGCCTATGGAACACCGAGTGGGGCTGGGCCGAGCGGAAGGAGTGGCTCGAACGGATGGTGCGCTCTGTCGTCGTGTCGCGGGGCCGCGAGCCGCTGAGCCGGCGCTGCGAGGTCGAGCTGCGGTAGTGCGGTGGCCAGTTGCGCCGGTGTCCTCGAG
>JACCTK010000322.1 GCA_013812465.1 Actinomycetota bacterium | reverse complement strand
TCGGCTGAGCGTCCGCAGCGCATCATTCTGCCGCACTAGCCGACCCAGCTTCCTCGAGCCGGGTCGGCTACCGCAGCGCACCAACTCCGGGTCGCCGCGCAGCGTCCAGCGCTCTCCATCGTCGTCCTCGCAGAGCAGCAGGCCGTACTCAGCGTGCTCCTCGTTCGGCAGGACGGCATATTCGAGAGGCTGAAGACTCACGACGTGACTCCGAGTCCGAGCTCGACGAAGTAGGTGGCCACACCGAGGCTCACGAGGAGAATCGCCACGAAAGTGCCAATTCCCTTCATCGCCGCAATCGTAGCCTCGGCTCGAGCAATGCCGCCCCGACGTGCGCCTTGGTTCCCGCTGCCGCATGAGATAGTCCAAACTGACCCGCTCCTACGGGTGCCGCGCGAGCACCCGCTCATCTACGGCGAGGGGGCGCAATGTCAGACGAGCACGGTACGGAGCGCGGGTCGGTCGACGAGGATCAAGGTGTTACCGGCATGAAAGGCACCGAGCCGGACGAGCAGGTCGTCGGCGACGACGAGAGCGGCTACGGCGGAGCCGGGCAGAGCGATGCGGAGGACGCGGGCCACGTCGATCCGGGTAGTGGCGAGAACCGTCCGCCGTCAGAGCAGGACGAGGATCAGGGCATCTGAACGCAAACGCCGGCCGGACGAGTGAGCGATCGCGCTCGTCCTGCCGGCGCGTGACTGACTAGACGGTCGCCTTCTCCTTGGCGCCCGCCTTCGCGAGCCGCTTGCCGATCGTCTGCACCTTCGCAAGCGCCTTCTTTTCCTGCTCGAGGTTCTTGCCGAGCAACTCCGCGACGTCCGTCTCGCCCATCGCCTCGGCCATCGTGACGAGACCCTCGTAGGCGGCGATCTCGTAATGCTCGGCGCGAGCCGCGGCGCCGGTCAGGAACGAGTCGAGCACTTCCTGGGACGGCGACTCGTTGGCCACGAACTCATCGTGCTCCTTCTTGATCCCGTCGATGCCCGGGCACTTCTCCGCCTTCGGCGTCTCGCCGAGCTTCTCGAACGCGGATTCGACGTTCTTCACATGCTGCTTCGTCTCCTCGAGATGCGCCTCGAAGCCGGACGCGAGCTCATCGTCGGTGGCCTCCTGCTGCAACTTCGGAAGCGCCTTCACGAGCGTTCGCTCCGCGTAGAGGATGTCGCCGAGCTCGTGCATGAACAGGTCGCGCGGCTCCTGCATTCCTGTGGCCATGGAAATCTCCTTCGGTAGAGGGTTATCTCTACCGTGCCCGAACGCGAGCCTTTCAAACCTCTGCCCAATCCCGTCTCGACCGGTCGACGCCCTTCGAAACGACGTGCTGTCCGATACAAGGAGAACAATCCTGCCCATCCCCAGCACTCAGTCAAACCGGGCGGTCCTGAGAAACCGTAACGGAGTGAGCGTCGAGTACGCACGCGAAGTTCCATTTGCGGCGATGGTCTGTCTTTGGGTCGCGACCCTTCTCTCGAGCTGGATGCTCGTGGGATTGGTGGTCGCAGGGATCTTCTGGCTCGCCACCTAAGTGGCCCGGGCTTCCCGAGCTTTCACGACGTCGCCATCGCGAGCTGCTTTAGGCGGTGACCGGTTGCTCCAGCTCCGCGCTCCACTCGCCTCGGGCGGCGAGCGAGTTCATGCGCGCGCGGTGGATGAACACCGCCTGCGCGGCGTCCGTGTTCGCCGGATCGCCCGCCCAGGCCTCGAGCGCCGACGCCTGAAGCGCGCGGCCGTACGAGTAGGAGAGCGCCCACGGGCCGCCGATCTGGTTGATCGCGTTCAGGTTCTCCGTCGCCTGAACCTCCGACTGACCTCCCGACAGGAACACGATCCCCGGAACCGCAGCCGGAATCGCGCCGAGAAAGCAGTCGACGGTCGCTCGCGCGATCTGCTCCGCGCCCGCCTGCTGGGAGCAGCCCTTGCCCGAGATCACCATATTCGGCTTCAGGAGCAGGCCTTGCAGGTCGAGCGGAACCTCGTACAGCGCGTCGAACGTCTCGTGCAACGTCCGGGTCGTGACCTCCCAGCACGCCTCGAGCGTGTTGTCCGCGTCCATCAGCACCTCGGGCTCGACGATGGGGACGATGCCGGCCTCCTGGCAGAGCGCCGCGTAGCGGGCCAGCGCGTGAGCGTTCGCGCGAATGTTCCCGTCGGTCGGGATGGCGTCGCCGATCGTGATCACCGCGCGCCACTTTGCGAAACGGGCGCCGAGCTCGCGGTACTCCTCCAGTCGGGCGCGAAGGCCGTCGAGCCCCTCTGTGACCTTCTCGCCCGGGTAGCCGGCATGATCGTGCGCCCCGGTGTCGACCTTGATTCCCGGGATCACGCCCTTCGCGGCCAGCACCTCGGCGAGTGACGTGCCGTCCTCCGCGCGCTGGCGGATCGTCTCGTCGTAGAGGATCACGCCGCCGATCGACTCCTCGATCCCGGGCGCGGTGAAGAGGAGCTGGCGATAGAAGCGCCGGTTCTCCTCGGTCGACTCGACGTCGATCGAGTCGAGACGCTTCTTGATCGTGCCCGTGCTCTCGTCGGCCGCGAGGATTCCCTTGTGGTCTGCGACGATCGCGCGGGCGGTCTCATGCAACTCGGTGGCCGCCATCAGCGGGCTCCTTTCATCAGGCTCTGCATCTTGGTCAGAGGGTGCGTGGCCGTGATGCGGCGAACGGTGCCCGAGCGGGAGCGCATCACGATCGACTCGGTCTCGATGTGGTCGCCGACGACGCGGACTCCGCGCAGGAGCGCGCCGCTCGTGACGCCGGTGGCCGCGATGAAGACGTCTTCCCCCTGCACGAGATCGTCCGCGGTCAACACGCGGTCGATCTCGAACCCGTCGTCGACGAGTCGCTGCCGCTCCTCGTCGTTTCGCGGCCAGAGCTTGCCCTGCATCGCGCCGCCAAGGGTCTTGATCGCGGCGGCGGAGATCACGCCTTCGGGCGTCCCGCCGATTCCCATCAGGAGATCGACCCCGGTTCCCTGTTGCGCAGCGGCGATCGCGGGCGCGACGTCGCCGTCGCGGATGAGGTTCACGCGCGCGCCGGCCTCGCGCAGCTCGGCGATGAGGTCGTCGTGGCGCTCGCGCTCGAGGACGACGACGGTGAGGTCGTTGACCGCGACGTGCTTCGCCTCCGCCACGCGCTCGAGGTTCTCCGTCGGAGTCGCGTCGATGTCGATCGCGTCTGCGGCCTCTGGCCCGACTGCGATCTTGTCCATGTACAGGGCGGCGCCCGGGAAGAACAGCGCTCCGCGCTCGGCAACGGCGATCACCGAGATCGCATTCGGCATGCCAAGCGCTGTCAGCCGCGTGCCCTCGAGCGGGTCGACCGCGACGTCCACCTCGGGTCCGCTGCCGTCTCCCACCTCCTCGCCGTTATAGAGCATCGGCGCTTCGTCCTTCTCGCCTTCGCCTATCACGACTATTCCGCGCATGGACACGGTGTCGAGCATGAGCCGCATCGCGTCGACGGCCGCCTGATCGGCGGCGATCTTGTCTCCCCGGCCGATCCAGCGCGCGGCAAAGGTGGCGGCTGACTCCGTGACGCGCACGAGCTCGAGCGCGAGGTTCCGGTCGGGAATGGACCGATCGACGTCGTTCACCCCCTCATGCTAACGCCGTTCTGACCAGATCAGCTCCTTGTGACGCTGTGTCACAAGGCGCGCGTCATCTCTGTGTCACATCCGCTCTGGGGCTTCGACCCCGATCAGATCGAGGCACCGGGCGATCAGCTGTTGGGTCGCGAGGCAGAGCGCGAGCCGGAACCTCTCGTTCTCGGAGTCGAGGACGCGGTGCTGGTGGTAGAAGCGGTGGAAATCGTCCGCGACGCGGATCGCGTAGGTCGGGATCGAGTGCGGGGCGCGCCGTTCGGAGGCTTCCGCGGCTAGCGCCGGGAACTCGAGCAAGCGTTTGACGAGGTCGCGCTCCTCGCGCGCGAGTGCTCCGCCCGGGGCCTCGAGCTCGACCGAGACGCCCTCGTCCGCTCCTTTGCGCAGGATCCCGGCGATGCGAGCGTGGGCGTACTGCACGTAGTAGACCGGGTTCTTCTGCGTCCGCTGCTTCGCGAGGTCGACGTCGAGCTCGATCGTCTGGTCGTGCCCGCGGGAGACGAGGTACCAGCGCGCGGCGTCGACCCCGACCGTGTCCAAGAGATCGTCGAGAAACGCGACGTCACCGCGCCGCTTCGACATCTTCCGCGCCTCGCCGCTCTCGACGAGATGGACGAGCTGGTAGATCAGCACCTCGAGCGATTCTCGGGAGTGGCCGAGCATCTCCGCGAGCGCCTGTAGACGGCCGACGTAGCCGTGGTGGTCGGCGCCCAGCACGTAGATCAGCCGGTCGAAGCCTTTGGCGTACTTGCGGCGGACGTAGGCGGCATCGGCCGCGAAGTAGCCCGGAATCCCGTCCGAGCGGATGAGCACGCGATCCTTGTCATCGCCGTGGGCGCTCGTTCTCGCCCACACGGCGTCGTCGGCTTCGTACGTGTCGAGGAGCGCGATCGCCGCGGAGATCTCCGTCTCCACGTCGCTCTGCAACGCCCAGCTGTCGAAGTGGACACGGAAGCGCTCGAGCGTCGCCTCGATTCGAGCCAGCATCGGCGGCACGGGATCGCCGGGCCGACTCGCGAGCTCGGCGATGTAGTCGCCGTGGTAGCCGTCCTCCGGAGGCTCCTCGCCGCGCCGGATCGCCTCGA
>JACCTK010000321.1 GCA_013812465.1 Actinomycetota bacterium | reverse complement strand
CCCGTTCAGGTGGTCGGCATGGAAGCCGACTCGTCGTTCTGCCAGAGGCCGAACTCGTTGCCCTCCGGATCCTTGTTGATCGAGAACCAACCCATGCCTGGCACAGGCATCGCTTCGCCGGCCTCGCCGCCGAGCTCCGTGACGCGGCCCGTCTCCTTGTTGATGTCGTCGACGTCGAAGTAGACGCGCGCTCCACGCTTCGAGCCGTCAGCCTCGTAGATCGCGCCGCCGGTCGTGTCGGAGAATCGCGTCATGTGGTACTCCGTAGGCGAGTCCTCGTAGCTCTGCCATTCCCAGCCGAAGAGCGAACCCCAGAACTCACGTGCTTTGGCCGTGTCGCCTGCCGGAATCTCGACGTGAACCATCTGTCCGGGCACTTGACCCTCCTTCCATTCGCTTGTTGCTATTCAACATGACGAACGAGAGTCGACGTGGTCGACAACTCGCGGCTTGAGCGCTCGGAGGTGGAGAAAGAGTGGTATCCGCTGCCAGCGACGGCTCCGCGGACGGGAGATCGCGGAGTCGGGCATCGCCGGCTCGCGCAGCCGCTCGATGACGAAGCCGGCTACGGAGAGCGCCTCCACGTACGCCTGCAGCGGCCTGTGTGCGCTGACGAAGGTGATCTCGAGCCCGTCACGCGCTATCTCGTCCGCGTAGAACGAGCGGTCGAGATACGACCCTGCGATCGTGAACGGGCTGTCCTCGTCGTCGCTGTCAAACCTCCCAGCAGAGACGAGCGGATGGACGACGGCGATGCACAACCGGCCACCCGGTTCGAGGACGCGTGCTGCCTCGCTGGCTGCTTCTTCGAGGTCGTCGACATCCTGCAACGACATGAACGCGATGACGCAGTCGAACGACTCATCGGTGAAGGGCAGCCGGGCGGCGTCTGCGAGATGGGTCGCGAGCTCGGGATCCGCCTCCCGCGCCGCGGCGAGCATGGTGGGTGACAGATCGACGGCCACCATCTCGTGCCCGAGCTCTTTCAGATGGCGAGAGAGCCGTCCCTCGCCGCAGCCGAGGTCGAGCGTCCGTCTTCCCGGAGCCGGGACGAGCTCGAGAAACTGATCTCGATGAAAGCGCCAATAGCTGTCGTGGTCCGGGGTCCGAGCCCAGGCGATCCAGTTCGCGGCCTGCTCGTCCCAGGCTGCACGGAGGTCCGCGGAGGCGATCCGTGTTCTCTGCATCGGGCGATCGGGCGGCTGTGGCACGAGGCGACTCTAGAGGCTTGACGTGAAACTCACGGCGGGCCGAATGACGGCCACGACACGGCGCGGATCGCCACCCTCCCTCGCCGTCCAGGCTTACTAGCCTGCACGACGAGTGAGTGCGTCGCCCGGCTTGGTCGTGACCGCCCCCGGCGGCGCGCCAATTTCACATCAAGCCTCTAGATATCAAGCGAGCGCCGACACGTATCGGTCTGCTGAGCGGAGAACCTTCGCCTTCGCGTCCTCGGCGATGACGCGATCCCACCAGGCGCCGTAGACGCGGTCGAACTCGAGCGTCTCGAGAACTCCGCGCATACGCTCGATCTCGTGGACGGGAAGCGGGATCAGGTTCGGGTAGCTCCACATGAAGCTCACCCAGTCGCGGTCGGAGACGACCTGGACGATGTCGCCCGAGAGAAGCGCTCCACGGCCGGCTGCGCCGGCACTCCAGAGACAGACGGCGCCTCCGTCGAAGTGTCCACCGAGGCGGATCAGCTCGAGCTCGTCAGTGATACGGAGGCGGTAGCCCGACCAGAGCTCGATTCGCTCCGAGGGCCGCATGGTCCATTCGCGATCGGCCTCGTGCAGGAGCACGCGCGCGTCGAACCGCTCCGCCCACTCGACCATCGCCGAGTAGTAGTGGGGATGTGAGATCGCGATCGTGTCGATGCCACCGGCGTCCTCGACCGCGCTCGCAGTTTCCTCGTCGAGCAGCGTGATGCAGTCCCACAGGACGCCGTCGACGAGCAGCGCGCGTTGGCCGATCGCGAATGAGGGCTCGGTGCCGATGCCGAGAAGTCCCGGCTCGAGCTCCTCGACACGGTTGCAATGGTCCCGTGCGAGGTTGCCCATCGTCGTCCACTGCTGACCGTCGTAGCCGCCGTACTGCCGCTCGTCGAGGCAGATTGGACACCGGTCCGGCGGCTCGTCCGAAGGCGGGAACTGCGTCCCGCACGTCACGCAGATGAACGCGTTCATGGAGCCAGCCGGGCTCGAACCGGCGACCTTCTGGCTGCCAGCCAGACGCTCTCCCAACTGAGCTATGGCCCCAAGAGAGCGTCCAGTCTAGCGTCGAACTCGAATTCATCCGCCCAATTGATCCCTGCCCGTTGGTTGTTCCGGCTAGGAGCAACACGCAGATGAACCAGCCTTCGACCACAGCAGAGGCTCGTCGGAAGGAGGTAGCAGGATTCGGTTTCAGGACAATATGCAGCGATCGCGTCGACCTCGTCGGTCGTGTACTTTCGCACGATCATGCCCTCGCGCCCGCGACGACACGAGTAGCAACGCACAGCCACAACGTCGCCCCGCTTCGAAGCCGACTTGCACTGGACCCGTAGGAGGCTCGATCCGATCTCCAGTATGAGGTCGTATCTACCTCCTTCATGAACCGGTTTGTACACCCCGATACCACGCTTGATCGCGACATACACGATCGCTGACTCTGCGATAGCGCCCTTCTGATCTGTTGTCAATACCGACACCGAGAGAGATTAGCAACGCAGCCGGACGGCGCTCCGATACGCTGCTGTTATAGGAAGAAGGCTCAAGAGAAAGCGTGAACGTCGGCAAGTGCGCCGCCAGGCTGCGCGCGCCGTTCAGTTCATTCGCAAGCTGTTCTCGAGCAAGCCGCCGACCGAACCAGGCGTCGATCCTCGGGATGACTTCGAAGGAGGGCTCGGGGTTCGCGAACCTCGCCGACCGCTCCACCCCACGCTGTCCGGCACGGCCGTTCTCGAAGCTCCGACCGATGAGAAGCGCGACGTGTGGGCGATCGGCGACGAGACCCGCGGCTAGCCCGCGAGCGCCTCGACTTCGACCAACGGCACGTCGCTCCACAGATCCTCGAGGCGGTAGAAGCCGCGCGTCTCGGGCGTGAAGACGTGCAGCACGAAGTCGTTGTAGTCGCCGACGATCCAGCTCGCCTCGGGCAGGCCTGCGCTCGCGCGCGGGATCAGCTTCTGCTCCTTTTTCAAGGTGCCCGCAACCTCGTCGTAGATCGCCTTCGTCTGCCGCGGGTTGCGGCCGCTCGCGATCACGAAGAAGTCCGTGAAGTCGCAGACGCCCCGCATGTCGAGGATGGTGACGTCGGTCGCCAGCTTCTCCTGGCAGAGAGCGGCGGTACGGCGTGCTTGCTCGAGTGGGCTCAGTCGGTGTGCGCCTTTCTTTCCTCGGGATCAGTCTACTCAGCCAAGCGGTACAGGCCCAGGCGCGCAATCGCCTCGGCCACCTTCGCCGGAACGAGATCGTCGACGGATTCGCCTCTCGACACGCGCTCGCGAACAAGCGACGACGAAACGGGAACAGGGTCCAGATGGAAGAACGAAATGCGGTCGGGCGCCGGGAGGCGAGCGTGCGCCTCGCGCACGCAATCGTCGGGAACGCCCGGCCGCATCGCGACGGCGAGTCGCACGAGCTCGAGCACGCGCTCGGGGCTCTTCCAATGCCGAAAGTCCGCAAGCTGGTCGGCCCCCAGGATGAAAACAGCATCGTCCGGCCGCCTCGCCTCGAGCGAATCGACGGTGCGCGCATAGGAATCCAGCTCGACATCGACGACCGGCACACGGTCGAATGCAAGCCGCGTAAGCTCGAGGCGCGCCTCCGCGGAGGCGACCGTCTCCTTGTGCCCCGGATCCACGACGACGAGGACGAGCAGCCGCTCGAGCCCGAGTTGGTTGATCGCCGCACGCGCCAACGCCACGTGCCCAGCGTGCGGCGGATCGAAGGCGCCGCCGAGGATCCCCAAAGAGGCTACTGCCACTCGAGCGTCTCTCCCTCGAGCTCGACTTCGGCGCCGGGCTTGACTCCCGCGCGGCGAAGCGCGTCCTCGAGCTCGTCCGCTGGTGGCGGGGCGCCGACGACGCGATAGCCACGGTCCGTGCGGAAGATTCGAAATCGGGGACCGCGCTTCGGCTTTGGGCGGTACTCGAGGAAGTCGGGCAGCGACTCGTCGACGACCGGCGTCGTGCTCTCAGCTGAACAGAGCTCGAAGAGCGCGCGCTTCAGCTCGTCGATGCCCGCTCCCGTGGCGCAAGAGGTGGCGACGACGCGCGCGATGCGCTCGTCTCGGAGCTCGAAGGTCGGGACGCGCTCGAGGAGGTCGATCTTGTTCAGGACGACAAGTTGCGGCCGCTCGTCGAGGCCGGCACCGTAGGCGGCGAGCTCGCGGTCGACGGTGCCGAACCGCTCCTCGAGATCGCCTGCGGACGCATCGAGCACGTGGATGAGCAGTCGCGCGCGCTCGAGGTGGGCGAGAAACTCGTGTCCTAGACCGGCGCCATCCGCCGCGCCCTCGATCAGGCCAGGCACGTCTGCGATCGTCAGCTGCCTCTCGTCGGGGCCGTCCACGATGCCCAAGACGGGTTCGAGCGTGGTGAACGGATAGTCGGCGACCTTGGGCTTGGCGTTCGAGATCCTTCGCAGGAGCGACGACTTGCCGGCGTTCGGCAACCCCGCCAGCGCGGCGTCGACGAGGAGCTTCAAGCGCAAGCCGATCTCCAGCTCGACCCCGGGGAGCCCGGTCTCGGCGAAGCGCGGGGTCTGCCGAGTCGGAGTCGCGAAGCGGGCGTTGCCTCGGCCGCCCTGTCCGCCGCGAGCGACGATGAAGCGCGTGTCGGGTGTGGTGAGGTCGGCCACGAGCCCACCCTCTGGATCGAGGATCTGCGTCCCGACGGGAACGCGCACCTCCACCGTATCCCCGTCAGCCCCATGCTTTCTGCTACCCATGCCATTGCCGCCCCTGCCTCCGCGCAGAACCTTCACGCGACGGAGCGCAGAGAGGTCACGGAGCGCGGGATCGGCGAAGACGACGACGTCACCGCCACGGCCTCCGTCACCACCGTCCGGCCCGCCCCTCGGCACGTACTTCTCTCGTCGGAAGCTGAGCCCGCCGTGGCCGCCTTGCCCGGCCTCGACTTGGACGTGCGCACGGTCGTGGAACACGCGGAAAGGAAATCACGCGGGACCCCTGGCGGTGCGAGAGCCGTAATGCAGTGCATGAGGCTCGCCCGAGTCGCCCTTTGCGCGTGTGTCCTGCTCCCAGCACTCAGCTCTGCCGGCCATCCGACGGGGGGCCACCGCGCTGTGGCGGGCTACGGGATCGCCGCCGACGTTCCGGCCCGCTGGCACGCCCGCGTGCTTCGCGGGGCGCTGCACGCGGCAACCGTGCCGCTCCCCTCCGAGCGGCGCCCGATCGGCCCGACGTTGAGCCACCGACTCGGGCTCGACGACATCGGCCTGCTCCTCTTCGAGGCCGCTCCGATCGAGCGCGTGCCCTTCGATTCGAGCGTCTATCGC
>JACCTK010000318.1 GCA_013812465.1 Actinomycetota bacterium | reverse complement strand
ATGCCGCGCTCGTCGGCCTCCTTCGCGAACTCCTCACGCTGAACGAGGAACGTCACGTACTGCGTCTGGATGTTCTGGTACTCGGGCGTTCCGACCTTCGGGAACTCCTGCTTCTGCGCGCCGTAGGCCTTCTTCGCGCGCTCGATCAGCTCGTCGAGCTCGGTGCGGGAGACCTCGGTCCCGTCGACGACGGCGACCGCCCCGCTCGGAACGTCGTCGCCACCACCGCCGCACGCGGAAGCGACCAGCGCGAGGGCGAGGCCGAGGACGACGAGAACGAGACGCGAGTGTTTCATGCGGGGTTTCTTATAGCCGAGGCGGTGTTGGGCAGACGTTGTGGACTGTTCGAGAACGGGATGAAAGTGGTTCGCCCCGCGGTTCATGGAGCCAACAAAAAGGCCGCGAGCTAGGCGGCCACACGAGCCTCCACTATAGCATCGGGCAGCTCCAGGGCCGCCCCGAGCGTCTCGACTCTGAGGGACACCTCGCGCTTCTCAGTCGAGTAGATCACGGTCGGGGCGACGGCTCTCAGCGCCTGGAACTCCACCGAGCCGAGGATGAGCGGACCCACCGTCGCCCGTCCTCCCCGGTAGACGAGGTAGTCCGCGCCGAGTCGCGCGAGCTTGAGCTTCGCCTCCTGGATCGCGAAAAGATTCTGGACGGGCTCGGGCACCGGTCCGTAGCGGTCCTCGGTGACGGAGACGAGCTCGCGCAGCTCGTCCTCGTCCTCGACGAGCGCGATCCGGCGGTGCAGGTCGATCTTGAGCGCCTCGGCCGCGACATACGATGCCGGAACGTACGCGTCCACCCGCGCGTCGACCCGGACCGGCCGCGCTGCGACGCGGCGCTCGCCGGAGAGCTCGGCAACCGCCTCGTTCAGCATCTCGACGTAAAGCTCGAAGCCGAGCGCCGCGACGTGCCCGGACTGCTCGGCGCCGAGCAGGTCACCCGCCCCCCGAATCTCGAGGTCGCGCATGGCGATCTGGAAGCCGGCGCCGAGCTCCGTGTGGTCGGCGAGCGTCGCCAGCCGGGCCCTCGCCTCGGGACTGAGCTCCGACGCTTCCGGATAGAAGAGGTACGCGTAGGCGTGCACGTCCGAGCGGCCCACGCGGCCTCGAATCTGGTAGAGCTGAGCGAGTCCGAGCGCGTCCGCCCGCTCCACGATCAGCGTGTTCGCCTGCGGAATGTCGATCCCGGATTCGATGATCGTGGTCGAGACGAGCACGTCCGCGTCACCGGCGAGAAATGCGTGCATCCGCTCTTCCAGATCGCGCTCGGACATCTGGCCGTGGGCGACGAGGAAGCGAAGCTCGGGACAGAGCTGCTGCAGCTTCTCTGCCGCCTCGTCGATCGACTCCACGCGGTTGTGGAGATAGAAGGACTGACCGCCGCGGGCGTGCTCCCGCTCGAGCGCGGTTCGGACGAGCTCCTCGTCGTACTCGCCGACGGTGGTCCGGATCGGGTGCCGGCCGATGGGAGGTGTCTCGATGATCGAGATGTCGCGAAGGCCCGAGAGCGACATGTGCAACGTCCGCGGAATTGGCGTCGCCGATAGCGCCAGCACGTCGACCTCGAGCCGAAGCGAGCGCAGGAGCTCCTTCTGCGCGACACCGAAGCGCTGCTCCTCGTCGAGGATTACGAGCCCGAGCTCTTTCGGGATCACGTCCCGGGAGAGGACGCGATGGGTCCCGATCAGGACCTCCACCTTTCCCTCACGAAACTCGTCCAACACCTGCTTCTGGTCCGCGCGGGACCGGAAACGCGAGACCATCTCCACGCGCACGGGGAAGTCGCGGTAGCGCTCGCGGAAGGTGTTCCAATGCTGCTCGGCGAGGATCGTCGTCGGGCAGAGAATGAGCGTCTGCTTTCCGTTCAGGGCCACTGCGAACGCGGCCCGAACCGCCACCTCGGTCTTGCCGAAGCCGACGTCGCCGCAGACGAGCCGGTCCATCGGCCTCGGCGCCTCCAGATCCTCCTTGACCGCCTCGATCGCCTGCAACTGGTCGTCGGTCTCCCGATAGGGGAAAGACGCCTCCAGCCGCTCGAGCCAGTCCTGACTCAAGTCGAAAGCGACCCCGGACGACTGCTGGCGGCGGGCGTAGAGGGCGAGGAGCTCGCCGGCGAGCTCGCGCACGGATTCGCGCGCGCGGCTCTTCAGGTTCTGCCAGGCCTTGCCGCCGAGCTTCGAGAGCGCCGGCGCGCCGGCGTCCGCGCCGATGTAGCGGCTGACCTTCGGGAGCTGCTCGTGCGGGACGTAGAGGCGGTCGTCGCCGCGGAAGGCGAGGTAGAGGTAGTCGCGGGTGACGTCCGCGACCTCTTTCGTCTCGAAGCCGAGGAGGCGTCCGACGCCGTGGTCCTCGTGCACGACGTAGTCGCCGGTGCGCAGGTCTGCGAACGACTGGAGCGCTCGGCCGAGACGCGCGTCCGCTCGCGGCGGCCGCTTGCGAAACACCTGGACGTCGGGGAGGAGCGCGACGCCGAGGTCCCGCCAGACGAAACCACGGCGTGCGGGACTGACGACGAAGTGGAGCGCGGGGTCGGCGGGCAGCGAGCCGCCCTCTTCGACGACATCCGCGTCGACCTTCCGCAGCAGTCGCTGAGTCCGAAGCGCCTCCCCCCGGTGCGGGAAGGCGACGAGGACGCGTCGACCCTGCCGCAGCATTCCGGCCAGCTCGTTCTCAGCCTCTGCGAGCCCCCGTGCGGCGATGGCTGGGCGCTGGGCCTCGAAGGAGTAGGCTTGGGCGCGCGGGAACGGATCGAGCCTGGCGGCATTCTCCAGCCGCAGCGGCTCGAGGCCCTCCTCGTCCCACAAGCGCCGGACGTCTTCGGGCTGCCAGACGAGATCGACCGGCTGCTCGAGAGCAGGAACGAGGTCTTCGGGCGCGACCGACGACTCGTCGTCGAGCGCGAGGTCTACAAGATCCTGCCGCCGTTCGGCTGCGGAGTAGATCACCGCTCGCGTCACGGGCCGCAACGCGCGCTGGGTGAACGGCGAGAACGCCCGCATCTGCTCGATGTCGTCTTCGAAGAACTCGATCCGGAGCGGCTCGCGTCCGGTGCTCGGAAACACATCGACCAGTCCTCCGCGCACCGCGATCTGGCCTCGCTCGTCGACCCGCTCCGCCCGCTCGTACCCGGCGAGCGCGAGCATCTCCACGAGCTGGTCGAGGCCAACCTCGTCGTCGACGCCGATTTCGATCAGGGCTGGTCGCGCGTGCTCGGGTGGAAGACCTTCCGCCAGAGCTCTCGCAGAGGCGCACACGAGCCCTCCACGGGCGAAAACGGTGAGCGCCCGTGCGCGTTCTCCAACGAGGTGCGCCGGAGGATCGAGGCCCGAGTCGAGTCGAACGCCTCGGCTCGGAAGCAGGGCGACCCCGGCAGGATCGACGTACCAGGAGACCGCTTCTGCGGCATCTCGCGCCTGCTCGTCTTCGGGGAAGAGGCAGAGGAGCTGGCGTGACAAGGTCACCTGGAGCGCCGCGAGAACCGGAGGAAGCGCCGGCTCAGACACGCGCGCGGCTGCCGGAAAGTCCCCCGCGAACGCGCGGAAACTCTCGCTTTCGGCGAGCTCGGCGACGACTCCGTGAAGCGGGGTGGGCGACTGGTCCATGCGGCGAGCGGGAACCGCGTTCCGTGCGGCCATCGTAGCCTCGGAGCTCATGTCATCCCGACGCATTCGGGTTCATCCAGACCAGAGGCTCTTCGACGCCGACAAATCCGTGGCGGCGGTAGAAGCCGACGCTCCCGTCGCTCGGCCAGACGATGAGGAGCTCGATGTCCTGCTCGCCGGCCCACGACTTCGCCGCCTCGAGAACACCACCGCCCAAACCGAGGCTTCGAAACGCGGGTGTCGTGGGCGGATTCAAGGGGTCGTCGCAACACCTCGAGATGGAGGTGGTGCGCGATGGGTGGCAAGCGTCAGCAGGCGATTCGTGCGATGCGTGGCCAGATGTGGTCGCCTGGCCGGCCATAGAAGGCGCGGCGTGAGGACAGGGTCCGGTTCTGGCAGTCGATTGCCTCCGGGGCGTCGAGTGAGGATGCCGCTGCTACGGCCGGGGTGTCGCAGGCGGTCGGGTCGAGGTGGTTTCGGCAGGCTGGCGGGATGCCGCCGATCTCGTTGGCTCCGGTGTCGGAGCGATATCTGTCGTTCGCCGAGCGGGAAGAGATCG
>JACCTK010000310.1 GCA_013812465.1 Actinomycetota bacterium | reverse complement strand
CCCGTGAACGACTCCGACCTTTCCCGCAGGAATCTCCGCTTCGGCTGGGCGCTCTTCGGCCTCTTCGTTCTGCTCTTCGCGGGCACCTTCCTCGTCGCTCTGCTCTACCTCCAGCTGGATTAGCCTTTCCCCGATCTGGCTTCGCCGCGCTTTTCTCGCGGCCGAGGAGTTGCGCGAGGCAGCACTCGCGACCTGTCAGGGCCATCCCTCGACCGAGGGACAGTCGGCGGTCGGCGGGTGCCGAAGATCATCCCTAGTGCGTGCGGCCCGCCTAGCAATTCTCTCTCTCGTGCTCCTCGCCACCCCGCTGGTTGCATCGGCGTCGGCGATGGAGGCGGGGCCGCCGGCTGCGCCCAAAGGACTGCACGGATTTCTTCTCCGCCCCAACGAGCCCGCGACGCACACGTTCTCGCGGACGCCCGCCTTCGCGTGGGCGCCCGTACGCGGCGCGTCGTGTTACGAGTTCGAGCTCGCCACGAGCCGGACGTTCGGCGGAAGCTCCGTCGTCTGGTCGAATGTCTCGACCGACCGTCATTCAGGGAGGCACTGCCGGTCGGTGAAGGTCTCGTTCCCCGCTCAGGACGACGGCTCGGCGGGAGACCAGGAGAGCCAGGAGGCAGGCTCGGCGCCCCAGATGGTGCGTACGAGCGTGGCTCCCATCAGGATTCCCGCCGTCTCGATCAACCTCGTGCTGCCATGGTTCACGGGCAAGCCGTACGCCCTCTACGCACACGTGCGCTCGGTCACGACCACAGGGGCGTCCAGTTGGAGCCGGCCCTTCGGCTTCGACATGCGCTGGGAGGAGCTTCCCGTTCCGATGCCCAGCCGGCCGGGGCTCGTCCGCTGGACCCCCGTCGAAGGCGCGACCGCATACGACGTCTGGTACCCGGACATCGGCAAGCAGCTTCGCACCCACACGAACGTCGCCGACCAGCGCGAGTTCTATGCCTTCCACCTCGATGACGGTTGGTGGGGGACGATCAAGTGGCGCGTGCGCTCGGTGCGCCAGGTCGTCGGGAGCATTCCCAACGGACTCCCGGCCGTGTCGTACGGTCCCTGGAGCCCGGAGTATGCGACGACCAACCCGAGTTGGGTGCCTGGAAAGCTCACGCTCGGCTCAGCTGTCTCGGATCGAGTCAGCTCGCCGAAGACGGCTGGCGCCCATCAGCTGATGCCGGCCTTGACGTTCACCGGCGACCAGGATTTCAAGGGCACGGCATATCGACTCTTCCGCCTGTATGCGTCGACGGACCGCGACTGCGTCAACGTCGTCTTCCGCAGCTCCGTGGTGGGCGGGCCGGCGTTCGCGCCGCGGGTCAGCGGGCCTCTTGCGCTGCCGACGAACCAAGACGGGCTCGATGCCGCGCTCTTCGGGATCCTCCCGAGCGCGAAAAGCGAGGTCGCGAAGGCCTACATGAGCGACGGAACTCCTCTCGTCTCGAATGAGACCATTCGCGAGGGTGGCGGCCTGCTTCGCGTCGATCTGCCCGACCTCGATGTCACGACCACCCGCTACTTCTGGACCGTCGTCCCCGTGGGGATCCGCGTGGACGAGGGCGGAACATTCGAGTACTGGGACACGGACATCCCGCAGGATGCTTGCCAGGCAGGGCGTTTGGCGACCTTCGGCAAGCAGTCGCACGCCGCGGTCACGACAGCGGGCTCGCCCTTCGTGTCCGGCCTCACGCCGAAAGGGCGCCTGCTCGCCCAGGCGGGCCGGCAACCGGTCGTGTACTCGACCCCTCTCATCGCGTGGAGACCAGTCGTTGGCGCGACCCAGTACGAGGTCGAGTGGTCGCGCAGCAGGTATCCGTGGCGCAAGCGCGGGTCGACGAGGACCTTCGCCACGACGTCGGTGCTCAAGCTCTCCCCCGGGGTCTGGTACTACCGCGTCCGCGGCCTGAACGCGGCGCAGGTCGGAACCCCGGCGATGACGTGGTCCGCTCCGGTGCAAGTGCGCGTCGTTCGCCCGACATTCACGATCGCCGGCGGGTAGCTTCGGGGGCGTGGGCCCGACCTCGAGCTCGCACTCGAACTCGCCGACGCCGCGGACGCGATCTCCCTCCCTCGCTTTGGCGCTGGGCTCGCGGTCGAGACGAAGCCCGATCTGACACCGGTCACCGGGCGTGGGCCGAGCGCACGGGTGGCGCGTTCGGGAACGAGGAGCTGCTACGCGTGTCCGAGGTCGCACGGGTCGAAGACGCGGTGCTTAGCTTCGCCTACGAGGACGGCGTGCCGGAGCTCGCGAGCCGCGCCTGGCACGTGCGCGGATTCGGCGACTTCTGGGCGCACATGCTCGTCGCCGAGGGCGCGGTCGACGGTGCCTTCGACGCCACCGGGGTGAGCGAATGGGATCTGGCAGCGGTGCAGGTGATCGTCGAGTAGGCCGGCGGACGTATCTCGGACTTCTCGGGCACCGCGCGGATCGACGGTCGCGGCGCGATCACGTCGAACGGCCTCCTCCACGACGAGCTCGTGCGCGCAGTCGCCGGGCGGGCCAGCCTCGACTCTGACCTGCCCGGCTCGACGAGCGCCTTGTGACACTGTGTCACTAGGCAATCGAACTTAGATCGCGGGCGTCGGCTCGGCCGTGACCGGCGTGGTCTCGGCCTCGTCGCGCAGACGCTTGATCAGGTCGTGGATGTCCGCGATCTCCTGCTCGAGATCCTTCTGGCGCTCTTCGAGCGCGCTCAGGAACTCCGCGCGCTTGGGAGCGCGCCTTGTCCTTCTATGGCTGCGATGTTCGTGTTTTCGGCACATGTTCACCTCCCTTCTGAAGAATCGTCGAGAAATGTCGTTAGCTCGTCGCGAAGCGCGCCGAGCGCTCTCAACCACTCGCCGAGCAGCGCCCGGCCCTCGTCGGTCAACGTGTAGCTCCGCTTCGCGGGACCCGGGAGGTCCGCGCTCCACTCCGAGACTACGAGCCCTTCGTCCTCGAGCGCTCGCAGCGCCCGGTACACGTTCCCCACGTCCACCCGCTCGTCGCCGACCAACGTTGGAAGCCGTTCGAGGAGCTCGTACCCATGTGTCGGCCCGTTCGAGATGAGCCGCAGCAGGGCCGGCTCTCCGAACCGCTCGACCCTGGGTAGCACGGACCAGCCTCCGTCAACGAGACGGCGGCGATTACGCGAGCGAGTGTGCTTTCGACGATGCATGACGGCAGTATATGCAAATTACATATGTCATGGGACAGCGAGTGAGCGCAAAAGCCACCCGCGATGTGTGGGTGGGCTCGCGAGCGACTAAACGAGCGCCGCGCGCTTGGACTCGATGCCGTCCAAGAGCTGCCGGAACGAGTCCGAGAACTTCTCGACGCCTTCTCGCTCGAGCGTCGCGGCCACGTCGTCGTAGTCGACACCGGCATCGGCGAGCGCGTGGAGGTGCTGCCGCGCCTCGTCGACTCCTTGGGTGAGTGTGTCCTTTACGGCGCCGTGATCCTGGAAGGCGACGATGGTCTCGAGCGGCATGGTGTTGACCGTCTCCGGCCCGATCAGCTCTTCGACGTACAGCACGTCGCGATACTCGGGATTCTTGGTCGAGGTCGACGCCCACAGACAGCGCTGCGCACGCGCCCCCTCGGCGGCGAGCGCCTGCCAGCGCTCCCCGGAGAACGCCTCGAGGTACTGCTGGTAGGCGAGCTTGGCGTTGGCGACCGCGAGCTTTCCCTGGAGATCGTCACGGCCGGCCTCGGCCAGACGGCGATCGGCCTCGGTGTCCACCCGAGATACGAAGAAGCTCGCGACCGAGGCGACTGGCGCGGGATCTCCGCCGTCGGCGACGAGCCGCTCGAGCCCACAGATGTACGCCTCGATGACCTCGGCGTGACGTGCGAGGGAGAAGATCAGCGTGACGTTGATCGAGCGTCCTCGGGCGATGCAGTCCTCGATCGCTCCCAGGCCTGGCTCGGTTCCCGGAATCTTGACGAAGACGTTCGGACGGTCGACGAGCTCGTGCAGGCGCATCGCTTGCTCGTACGAAGCGTCTCGGTCGTACGCGATATCCGGATCGACCTCGATGGACACGTAACCGTCCACACGGCCCGTGTCCTCCCACACCCGGTGCAGGAGATCGCACGCACGGCGCACGTCCTCGGTGGCGAGGTCGATGAAGACCTCCTTCGAGTCGTCGTCTCCCCCCAACACCTCGCGGAGCTGGTCGTCGTACCAACCGCCGGCCGAGAGCGCCTTCTCGAAAATGGTCGGATTCGAGGTGACGCCGACGACCGCGTCCTCTTGGATGAGCCTCGCGAGCTCGCCTGTCTCGAGCATCTCGCGGGACAGCGAGTCGATCCAGACGCTGACGCCGTGCTCCGACAGCTGATGTAGTCGACTTCGAGCCATTCGAGAGAGGTTACCTCGCGACGCCAACGGGAAACCCCGTCGTAGAATGCCGTCCATGACCGACGCCGAACGCCGCTCCGAGCTGGGACAACAGCTCCGGGTCGACTCGATTCGCATGAGCGCGGTGGCGAAGTCCGGGCACCCAACCTCGGCCATGTCCGCCGCCGACCTGCTGGCGGTGCTCGCCGACGGCTACCTGCGCTACGACTTCGACGCGCCGAAGAGCCCTGCGAACGACCGGCTGATCTTCTCTAAGGGGCACGCGTCGACGCTGCTCTACTCGATCTATCTGGCCGCAGGCGTGATCTCGGACGAGGAGCTCCTGTCGTACCGCCAGCACGGAAGCCGCCTCGAAGGGCACCCGACGCCTGTCCTGCCGTGGGTCGACGTGGCCACCGGCTCCCTCGGCCAGGGCCTGCCGATCGGAGTCGGAACGGCGCTGGCCGCCAAGCGCCTGGATCGTCTCCCGGCTCGAACGTGGGTCCTGTGCGGGGACAGCGAGATGGCGGAGGGCTCGATGTGGGAGGCGTTCGAGCACGCCGCCCACTACTCGCTCGACAACCTGACTGCGATCCTCGACGTCAACCGGCTGGGTCAGCGCGGGGAGACGATGGTCGGCTGGAACCTCGATACCTACGTGGCGCGAGCGCGCGCTTTCGGCTGGCATGCGATCGCGATCGACGGCCATGACGTCGACGAGATCGATCGCGCGTTCGCGGAAGCCGGCGAGACCACCGGAAAGCCCACGCTGGTAGTGGCCCGCACGGTCAAGGGCAAAGGCGTCGCCGCCGTCGAGAATGAGAACGGATTCCACGGCAAGACGCTCGACGATCCGGAGCACGCGATCGAAGAGCTTGGTGGGACTCGAGAGATCCGGATCGAGATCGCTAGGCCCGAGCCGGGTGAACCACATCGGTTCTCTACTGCGAAGCTCGAGCTCCCGACCTACGAGCTGGGCGCCGAGGTTGCGACGCGCAAGGCCTACGGTGAGGCGCTCGCGGCTCTCGGGGGCGCGCGCGGTGACGTCGTCGCGCTCGACGGCGAGGTCTCGAACTCGACCTTCGCGGAGATCTTCAAGGACGCGCATCCCGAGCGCTTCTTCGAGATGTACATCGCGGAGCAGCAGATGGTGGCGACCGCCGTGGGGCTTCAAATCGTCGGCTGGCGCCCGTTCGTATCCACGTTCGCCGCTTTTCTGTCACGCGCCCACGACTTCGTGCGGATGGCTGCGGTGAGCCGCGCGCGCCTCGTTCTCTCGGGGTCTCATGCCGGCGTCTCGATCGGTGAGGACGGCGCCTCGCAGATGGGCCTCGAGGACATCGCCATGTTCCGCGCGATCCACGGCAGCGTCGTGCTCCATCCCTGCGACGCAAACCAGACCGCCAAGCTCGTCGCCGCTCTCGCCGATGTCGATGGGATCGCGTACATCCGCACTCTGCGGCCGGCGACGCCGGTCATCTACGCGCCGGACGAGGAGTTCGAGATCGGCGGCAGCCGCGTTCTGCGCTCCTCCGACGAGGATGAGGTCGCGCTCGTCGCCGCGGGGATCACCGTGCCCGAGGCGCTGCAGGCCGCCGACCGGTTGGCGGAGGATGGAATCGCCGCCCGGGTGATCGACCTCTACTCGATCAAGCCGCTCGATGCCGAGACGCTGCTGGCAGCAGCGGAGGTGACGCAAGGGCGGATCGTCACGATAGAGGACCACTGGGCCGAAGGGGGCCTCGGGGATGCCGTGCTCTCAGCGCTGGCAGATGTCGACGCGCCATCCCGCGTCGTGAAGCTCGCCGTCCGGGAGATGCCCGGCTCGGGCAAGGCGGGCGAGCTGCTCGCGGCCGCCGGCATCGATGCCGAGCACGTCGCCGAGGCCGCGAGCCAGCTCGTCCGTCAGACCGTGCAGACCGCGTAGACGGAGAGCGCGATCGTCACCGACCCGCCGAGGTTCTGGTGAACCTTGACTGTCGCCGTCCACGCGCCCGCGGCGCTCGGATAGGAATCCACAGACAAGCGGCTGGTCTGGCTCGCTGCCGAGACTTAGGTATACCCGCCGCCGAGGATCTTCCTCCCTGCCGGACAGGTGTTCGTCAGCGAGTACGACTGACCTGCGTTCAGGGCGGCGGCCGACGTGCCCGAGACCGCGGCCGGCACCTGGGAGTCGGCAGGCCCGGCAGGCCCAGGAGGTCCAGGAGGTCCGACGGAGCCGGGAGGTCCGGGAGGACCGGGAGGCCCAGGTGGGCCGGCCGAACCGGGAGGCCCGGGCGGGCCAGCCGCGCCCGGAGGACCTGCGGAGCCAGGAGGGCCCGCGGCGCCAGGTGGGCCGGGCGGCCCGACAGGTCCTGGGC